>JBJOLO010000396.1:0-4171 GCA_046045565.1 Planctomycetota bacterium
GACAATCGTTATCGTTGCCATTGCGGCCTGTGTTTGCGTGTCCTTATTTGCATTGCGTGCGGTGAATGAACTGCGGAATGCAGTTCAGCATGGAGGGAGCGCGGGCCATGCGGAACCGGGATCGCAACTTCATGGATGTGCGATCAACGAACTCGATTGCCAGCCGACGCGCGAGATGGAATCCTCGATGCAGCTAGCCGACTTGGTTCCGATCGATGCTGAAAAGAACGCGTACGAGCCGTTGCGGGATATGTTGAGCAATCGCGTCGTAACGGTTCATGCACTCGATGAGAACAGCGATGGCGTGCATTTGCCACAAGAATTGCCGGACTTGAACAGATCGCCTGCGATTCGCGAACAGGAACACGTTGATCTTGCCGCCGAGCAGGACCGGGTATTCGTGCCACGTGCGTCGAGTGATCGTGTCCCGCGAGCCTTAAGCAGCGAGGCGACTCATTCGCCGGACCGGTTTGAACTGGCCGTGCTGGGGTCGAGCGACGGGATCTGGGATTGGAATACGGAAACGGACGAGTGCTTTTTCTCGGAGCGATACAAAGAGCTGTTGGGTTATTCGGGGGATGAATTCCCCCATCATTTTGAGTCGTTCCTGAGCCATCTGCATCCGGATGATCGTCGCGTGAACTGGGATGCGATGCAGCGGCACTTGCAAAGCGGCATCGCCTACGACGTTACCTATCGCTTGCGGACAAAAGAGGGAAGCTGGCGATGGTTTCGCGCGAAAGGCATGGCCGTGCGGGAGGCCAGCGGCCCATCGCGTCGTATGGCCGGATCGATTTCGGACATCACCGCGTTCAAGCAGATCGAAGAGCAGTTGGCGATGGATGCCCGCCACGATCGACTGACGGGATTGCCGAATCGCGTGCTATTACTGGAACGACTGCAGCACTGCATCGAGCGATCCAAGCGGAATAACTCCGCGTACGCGGTGATGTTTCTGGATTTCGATCGTTTCAAACTGATCAATGACAGCCTCGGGCATGAGGCCGGCGACGAACTGTTGCGTCAAATTGCAGTGCGTCTTCGTGAGAACACGCGGGCCTTGGACTGCGCGAGTCGCGCCAGCGCCGGGCATGTCAGTGCGCGGCTGGGCGGCGACGAGTTCGTCGTGTTGCTCGAAGAAATGGCTGCGGCAGGCGACGCACAAATTGTTGCCGAGCGACTGCTGGCTGCTTTCGAGAAGCCGTATAACTTGAGCGGACAGCGGGCCTATTCGACGGCCAGTATCGGCATCGTGCTGGGTGATCCGCTTTATCAGCGAGCCGAGGATGTACTTCGCGATGCGGACACGGCGATGTACGAGGCGAAGCGGCACGGCAAGGCACGCTATGTGATCTTCGATGAGCCGATGCGGCATCGCGTCAAACGCCGCCAGGAACTCGAGCGTGACCTGCATCATGCGATCGAGAATTCCGAACTGCGTCTCGATTGTGAGCCGGTCGTCGACCTGGAAAGCGGCCGCATGCACTCCATCGAGTTTCAGTTGTGGTGGCAACACGCGGTCATGGGGCGCGTCGACGCGCTGGAATTCATGCCGATTGCCGAAGAGTCGGGGATCTCCGGCCCGCTGGCAACGTGGACCTTGCGAGCAGCGTGCAAACAGTTTGTGGACTGGAAGAATCAGCTGGGCAGTCAATCGCCCCGCGCCTTTTGTGTGAACTTGTCGCGCAAGCAATTTCAGCAACCCGGACTGCCTCAGGAAATCGTGGAATTGCTGACAGAATGGCAGATTGAGCCGAACTGTTTGCAATTGGAAATTACCGAAGACGCCATCGCCGGTGAGTTGCAGTTGGCGGTGCAGCGCATCAAGGCGCTGAAGGAACACGGTGTCGCGGTTGCCATCGACAATTTCGGCGTAGGTAATTCTTCGTTCACCGCCCTGCATCGTTTGCCGGTCGATGTACTGAAGATCGATCCGTCGCTGCTCATCGACCTGCAACATTCGCAGGAAGCGGCCAGCCTGATTCACGGGTTGGCGGTGATCGTGCGCAACATCGGCATTCGTCTGGTCGCTCTCGGGATCAGCGAATCGACGCAGTTGATCGCCTTGCAGGGGCTCGGCTGCGATTATGCCCAAGGCCGTTACTTAGGCAGTCCGATGCCTTCCGAGCAACTGGCGCAATACATCGACGAACAGAGTGTGCGCACCTACGGCATCTGCGGCGCGGCGGTGATGGCCGAGGCCTGGACCGAACGTCTTCCCGAGATCGATCCCCTGATCGAACAAGGTCGCTAGGCGATAGGGTTGACGTATCCGAATGGAATCCGCGCTGCTCGTGCGCCGGGTTTATTAGGGCTGAATTGAACCGCCTTACCGCTCTGATCCTGTGACGACTTCAACGGAATCTTGCCCAATCGATGCCAAGTTTCCGCATCCTCGCACGGAGTGTGTGGGGATTGATTCCGAGCATCGCGGCGGCTCCGTTCTTTCCTTCGACTTGTCCACGGGCCGCAATCAGAGATTGTTCAATGTGTTGCTTCATGGCTTCGTTCAGTGTCGCAACGGGCGCAGGGGCACGAACCCGCGGCAGGGTCGTGGATGGCAGGTCTTCCGGTATGACTTCATAGAATACGGGTTCGCTGGACGCAGGCGACGGTGTTGGTATCGGTTGACTCAGCCCCAACGAGGTGGTGACTTCGAGTGTCTTGCCCTTGCCGAGAATGGCAGCGCGATCAATCACCGCTCCTAACTCGCGAATGTTGCCGGGCCACGGGTAGTTCATCAGCAACCGCAGATCGGCCGGTGAAGGTTCCACGGCCGGCAAGCCGAACCGATGCGCTGCTCGCTGGACAAAGTGCCGAACCAGCGCCGGAATGTCCTCCATCCGCTCGCGCAAACGCGGCAGCAGAATCGGAAAAACATTGATGCGGTACCAAAGGTCTTCGCGGAATGACTTTGCCTTGACCATCGAGGCGAGGTCGCGATGCGTTGCGGTAACAATGCGGACATCGACGTGGATGGAACTTTTTCCGCCGACGCGTTCCACCTGATGGTCTTGCAAGACACGCAGCAGACGCACTTGGGCGGGAAGTGGCAGTTCGCCAATCTCGTCGAGAAAAAGCGTGCCGCCATCTGCTCGTTCGAACCAGCCTTGATGCTGCGCTGCGGCGCCTGTGAAACTGCCTTTTTCATGTCCGAACAGCTGCGAGTCGATTAATTCCGGCGGGATGGCACCGCAGTTCACGCGAATGAACGGTCCGTCCGCGCGTCTTGAACGGCTGTGGATCGCGCGGGCGACCACTTCCTTGCCCGTCCCCGTTTCGCCCAGGATCAGCACGGGAACATCGGACTGAGCCACCAGTTGCACTCGCTCCATCACATGACGCAATCCGGTTTCCGCGCCAACGACTGCCTCGTTAATGTCCTGACGTCCCAGACGCGTGAGCAGCGAGCGGCGATCGGCTTCTGCTGCTTCGCGCAACGTCGCGAGTTCATGTAGACGCCGGTCGTTTTCGAGCGCCAACGAAAAGGGCTCGAGTAACAACGAGAGTACCTTTCGATGGCCGGCCTGAAATCGTTCGTTGCGCTTTGCCTGCAGCAGGACGACGCCATTCGGACGGTCGCCGATTTGCAAAGGTCCGGCCAGCACGTGTCCAACGAAATTGTCGGGAATCACCTGGGCGGCGATGCCGGATCGCGGCACCTCCGGTGAATCTTCGATCTGTCCCGATTTCGCCCAATGCTGAATGCGGTTCCATGCCGGCCCGATCGTTGTGACCGGATTGGCCTCCTCCTGGGCGTGTTCCCGCTTCCCCACCGCGACCGTCTCCAGGGTTCGCTCGGTGCCATCGAATCGGCGCAGCACAATTGCCGCCAAGGGCAGCTCCTCAGCTAGCAACGGATGCAGGTTGCTCGCCGATTCGCGGATTTCGAGGTGCCAGCAGACTACGCGCCAGATTGCCATGGCAATCCGAAATCCGCAGACAGGCACGCCGACTCGGAAATCCGAAATCCGCAGACAGGCACGCCGACTCGGAAATCGAGCCGGCCCGGCCCGCATTCTTTCACTCCAAGCCCTCCTCCAAGCCCTCACTCCAAGCCCCACACGTTCTTCCCGCCGGCGGCTCCGGCCGAGGTCAAACGTGTGTGTCTTGGAATTGCGTAGTCGCCGCGTTGCCCGGCAGACAGGCACCGTGACTCGGTAATCGAGGC
>JBJOLO010000413.1:0-3959 GCA_046045565.1 Planctomycetota bacterium
TGGATCGTTCGCATAATCGACATCCTGCCGCGAAGATGCTCGCTCCCTCGCCATGGCTGTGAAACGCTTCGACACCGGCACGCAACTAAAAAGGCGGCATCCGCAACATGAGCCTGAGCAATACGGTGACCAGCCCGTAGAAACTGTAATGCAACATGGCGATCCCGAAGGGCAATTCCAGGCAGGCAAACGACGCAAATCCCCCGACCACAACCAGCGGCGGGATGCAGTAAAGCAAGTCGTACGACTGCAGCTTTGCGCCCCCGAAGAAATAACTCTTCACCAGCATGTGTCCGCCCCACAAGGCCGCATAGACGAGGCTGCAACAAAGCACCCGTACCGCCAGCGATAATCCGCGGTACGGTTCCAACTCCGCGTCGCGCAGGAAGGTGTAGCCCGACCAAACGATGGGCGGAGCCAATGCAAGCGTGCCGAGTGCCAGGAGCATTGCCGGAATATCGTCCGGCTTCGCGTAGGTGGCACGAGCCCAAACAGCGGTAATCAACACGCCTACGACCGCAACGACAACGGCCACGATAATCGGCACCGACACCTTGGTTTCCTGCCGGGTCAACGGCTTGAGCACCGCTCTCCCCGAGGCGTCCTTCGGACCGAACTGGTCCGGTGCATGAATCACCACCTCTTCCGTCACCGCGGGAATGGTGATCACCACCTTGCATTTCGGACAAGGCCCCTTTTTCCCAGCAAACTGATCGCTGACCTTAAACCGCGTTTTGCATCCCGGGCATGTTACATCAATGGCCATGAGCAACTCGTTGGGTTACCGAATCCACAAACTGATCCATTTCCTCGACGAAGTCCTATTCCTCGACGAAGTCCTAGATTCTAAATACCCCCGCCGGTGCCGAATAGTATCGACTTCGAATCGAACAGCGAAAAACCAGCTTCCTCAACGCCCCCTTCTCCATCATCGGTTCCCCGAAAGACCCGCCCCATTCACGGGGCCTGCACTTGCCCCCCAATCCAAGACACACACGATCACGATTCCCATCAGGACGGAATACCTTGGATTTGGCCATGGATAGCACCGGGCTGCTATTCTCACCGCAATTCGTATTTGGTAGAGACCTGGCTGGATTGAGGCGAATTCTCGATCCCATCGAAACCCATTCGCCTCGGGACGTCGGAACATCCGAATCCCGTAGAACAGACTGGTGCCTGTAAGTCCTGGATCTGCGTCGATGTTGACGAAGCGTATTCGCCATGTATCGAGACTGACCATCCTGTTGCTGCCGGCTTGTTTCGTCATGCTTGCCGGTTGCCGCACCGTTCCCGATTGCAACTCGGGCGACTTGCAGTCGAACCGGGTACTGAGTGAGCGAAGTGACTATCTCGTCGCCGATGAGCTCTGCGAGCAGACCGATCCGCAGATTGAGCGTGGCGAGCCGCGACCGCTGCTCGACGGCGTTGCCCGCATCGTCGGCATTCCGTCACGCGTCATCCTTTGGGATCGACGCATCGACAATCACAATGTTTCACTTACGACCGAAGCGGTCATCGCGGAGTATCTCGATCGCAACGAACTGGATACGGTCAAGGTTCGAGTCAACCAATATGCCCCGGGCGATGAGTGGCGGCGACTGGTTGCGAACAAGCGAGTCGGCTGGGGTTGGCGATACACGGCAGGCACTTTGTCGTGGCTGCAAGATACGATTCTGCCCGGCAGGCTATTCGGTGGTGATCACTTCAACCCGTTCACGAACACCATCTATCTGTACTCGGACGTGCCGGCCGTCGCCCTTCACGAAGCGGCCCATGCCAAAGACTTTGCCCGCCGACGTTACAAGGGCACCTATGCGGTGGCCTACACCCTGCCCGGCGTCCCTCTATGGCACGAAGCCATTGCATCTCGCGACGCATTGGCTTACGTGCGAGCATACCGAAGTCCTGACGAAGAACGTGAAGCCTATCGCATTCTGTTCCCCGCGTACGGCACCTACGTCGGCAACGCCGCCGCGCAAGTGCTGCCATGGAACAGCACACTAGTGTACGCAGGGGCGGTCATCCCGGGACACGTCCTGGGGCGATGGCGAGCACGTCACGTTGCGGAGGAACGCCACGAATTAGAGTTCGTTCCGATGGAAGCCGACGCCCCTTAAAGCGATCAATACGGCGCTGAGTCTCCGCCCGGCAGGCATGGCAGCGAATTCGCCCTGATCCCACGCATTCGGCGACCACCGGCCAACCATCGCTCTCGCTCAAGAAAGAATTCGAACCAATTCGGTCCGCATTTGCTGCTCGATTCGCCCCCGAAAGGCCAACGCCGCAAACGGAACTTGTGCTTCAACTCGAGCGGACTCGTGCAATACGGTCAGAGTCCCGCGAATCTCCATACCGAAAACAGCAAACGAATAACTCAGGCAATTCGCGCTCCATTCGCCTTGCAAATCCTCGACCTGATCTTGGTATTGCTGGCCAATGCCGTCCAAGAATGACTTCAACTTTTCCAGGGCGGCGTCCTGGCCGAGCGTATGAGGTACTTCCGTCTTTAATGATGGCATTCGATCTACTTTCCAAAACACACGTTGCCGATCGACCGCCTCGCCATGGCTGCAACCGGTCAAACACTTTCCCATCTAAACGCGCTGGTTCCTGAAGCAGGTCTCGTGTCGCGAAATGAATCGCCATTCTAATCGGTAAGTTCCATCGCCTCGTAGGTGCGACGATCGGAAGGGTGCCAGAGCGGCAAACCGGCTTGAACACGCTCCGCCAGGATGCTCAGTTTCTCCGCCGAGCCCGGCATGGCATTGGTCGCGTTGAAATCGCTTTCCTGTTCAGCATCCGGTTCGTAATCCCAGATTCCCTGTCGAATCGCATCCAGTACTGATTCGGGCACGCGGCGGTTCCTCGCAGCTAGTGGTTGAACTCGTGGCGCTCGCTGGCCAGCTTGCAGACAAGGACATCAGTATCAGACTGCGCGCGATGCGTGTCAAGCAAGCGACAACTTCGGCCGCATTGCCTCGGTTGTTGTCGGATCGCCTCGCAACAAATCGCCTCGCAACAAGGAGATCAGTTGCGACACATGATGCGTGCAGACCCGCGATGTCCGGTCGCCACCGCAAGCCGCGCCGCGGACGGCAACATAATCTGGCGTGAGCGTCAGCGCGCGGGGAATGGTCGTCGTCGTTAGCGACCCTGCGATGACGAGCGTCCGCAATCGGCCGCGAACTGCACTACAAGCTTCCCCACCAACTGCACCACCACCTTCACCACGAATCGCTGCGGTCCAATCGCTGAGGATGGTGGCATCGACCACTTCGTGAAGCGATCGTCCATCTTTGCGAAAGGTATCGATCAGCACGATCTCACATCCCGCTTCGTCGACACTGGCGAGAATCTCCTGCGGTGACGGCGAGCCGGCGATCTGCCAATCGGCGTAGAGAACCGCAACCGGCTTTACCCACTGCGATAACTTGCGACACAGCGCGACCCAGGAAGATCGCCAATCCGAATGCGAACTGGCTCCGGCGAGTCCCAGTTTCGCAAAGGCGACCCCACTTAGAGCCTGATGAACGTCGTTCGGAATTCGATCGTCCCAGGAACGCGGTCCGTCGATCCACTCCCCCAGCGCGACACTCACCGGAACCCGCCCGCCGACCGCTCGCACAACCGCTTGCCAAATTTCGGGATCGGCTGCCCCCAACGCACCGCGGCTTGGCTCTTTCACATCGATGATTGCCGCACCGCCCGCGAGCGCAGCCAGCGCTTCTTCCGCATCGCGAACGCTGACAAGCAACTCGGCCACGCGGAACTCCTGAGAAAAAAGGTGGGTTACGAATTCCCGCCGGAATCATCGGCGGGCTGCGTCGCGTGCCCGGTGGCGTTGTCGAGCGTCCGGGCAGCCGATGCTTGATTGCAAACTTGTGATAGCGCTGCGCCCGCACACCCTCCCAAACCGGAGATCGGCGATGCGGCGCTGTCGCACAACCCGGCGCCGC
>JBJOLO010000440.1:0-4274 GCA_046045565.1 Planctomycetota bacterium
GCGCCACCGATCGCAAGATCGGCAAATTTGAGGCAGCCGACGGCGGCACGTTGATGCTCGACGAAATCGGCGAAATGAGCCCCTCTATCCAGGCGAAGTTCCTCCGCGTCCTGGAAGGACACGCCTTCGAACGCGTCGGCGGTAACAAAGCGATCAAAGTCGATGTCCGCGTGATCGCCGCCACCAACCGCGACCTGGAAAAAGCCGTCAATGAAAATCAATTCCGACGCGATCTCTTCTTCCGGCTACGCGTCGTCGAACTCAATGTGCCGCCGCTCCGCCGACGGGGCGATGACATTGTGGAACTGGCACTGCATTTTCTGCAGCGGTTTAACCAGGAGACCGGACGTAAAATTCGCGGTTTCACCACCGAAGCCGCCGAGCAGATGAAGCGGTATCGTTGGCCGGGCAATGTGCGGGAATTGAAAAACGTCGTCGAACGCGCAGTCGTCCTGTCCCAGCATGATGTCATCGGCACCGACGACCTGATGCTCACCAGCCTCGCCACCTCCAGCGAATCGGGCGAAGTCGAACCGCCCCGCGCCGCCTACGAACCGCTGTCGCTGGAAGAGGTCGAGCGGCGGCACATTCAGCGCACGCTGAATGCAACCGGGTGGAACAAAAGTCGAACCGCAGTGATCCTCGGCATCGAGCGATCCACGCTGGATCGAAAAATCAGCCGCTACAGCATCGTGCAACGCGAATCGTCGTAAACAGGTCCGCAAGAAGCTTGCTCGGCGTACGCGAGCCCAACCCCGCCAAGCAGCGAAACAGTACCTGGCGGCACGTCCTGGAAAGCACTAACGCGATTTGGGAGGTGGAGGCCGCTTCACCCCGAACACACCCAGTACTCGAGCCACCGCCTGCAAGGCGACAATCGTCGCCACAATCGGAACCACCAACAGCAACAACTTGGGTCGAATCAGCACAATCAAACAGCCCACAGCCAACGGTGCCAACAGCCACGCCGGCACTTTCGCGAAGATTTGCTGAATCTGTGGCAGGGCCAGCCACAAGGCCAACAGGAGCATGCCGACCCGCATCAAGAGACTCGCCAGCGGATCCATCGACGAGAACGAACCGCCGGTCTCCAAGACCCGATAGATTCCTGCCAGGACGCCGGCAAGACCAAGCACACCCAGCAATTGTCGCCGCCAAGCCATCAGATGCGATCCAGGGAATCGATCCAGGTCACCAGTTCCTTGATCTCTTCATCCGACAAGTACTTCGCATCTGCCATCCGTTTCACTGTGAACGGATACTTCAGCTTCTCCAGACGCTGGATCCCCGCCTGGATCACTGCGGCTGCCTTCGACTTTTCGGAGAACGCGGAGTAGAAGCCCAGCCGTTCCAGCGGATCATTCTCCGGCACGTTGACGCGCGCCGGCACCCCCGCATCCACCACCGCCACTCCTCGCACCACATCGCGGTGGCCGAATCCCAGCAGGTACGCCATCGCGCCGCCTGCTTGATAACCGTGCGCGACCACACGAGTCGCATCGATAGGATACTGCCTGATTACCTGGTCCAGTGCTTTGCGAATGAACGGTATCTCGGTGGGCAGCCACTTCGAGGCATCCGCAGACTTGGGCGCAAGGACGATCAAATCATGCTGCTCGCATGCCGCCTTCCACTGGACCTCGATCTGCTTCTCGTCAAATCCACCCGGTGCATGAATCCACACAACCACGCCGTACGATACCCGCGGATCGAAATTCGACGGTATCAAAGCAAAACACTCATGCTCGTCCTCCGGCAGCTTGATCGGCACCAGGCCCGTTGGCGGCCGCGCCTCGGCCGGCGGAAGGTCTGAACGAGGACGAGGCAAATTCGAGGGAATCTCGCGAGGTAACGGGCCCAGTTCGACTTCGACATTCAGCGACTGACCACCGCGACGAACGACCATCGGCACTTTTGAACCAAGTTCGAACGACGCGATCCGTTCCCGCAAGACACTCGCGTTCTCCACTGCAACACCGGCGACCGACACGATCCGGTCCTTCGCCTGCAAACGAGCTCGCTCCGCACCACTTTTCGGATAGACATAGCGCACCTCGATCCCCGTCGCGTTTCCTCCGACGGGATCCCGTGCCGGCAGGATGCCGACGAACGGATGCTCGTACGGCTCCACGCGGTCGGTCAACGTCAAGTCGGACTCGATCCGCTCCGTGCCGCGCAACACCGCAATCCGAGTCGTTTCCCCGGCGTACTTCGGGCCGAGCGCGTGTTTCAGTTCTGCTTGCCAACGAATCGGCTTGCCATCGATGGCGACAATCTTGTCGTCGGGCCGGATCCCCGCCTTGGCTGCCGGTCCCTTGGCGGAAACAGCTCCAATCACCACATCCGTCGCAAACAGGTCGGTTCCCTTGATCGATACTCCCAGCAATCCGGGCACCAGATTTTTGCCACTCTTGAGTTGCTCGAGGTTCTGCAGGATGTCTGCCAACGGTACTGCGAATCCGATCCCCGAGTCATACCATTCGGTGCCGGCAACTTCCGAGCTCGCCTGGGTCGAAAGCGGCGCCAACACCCCCAGCACGTTGCCTCGCAAATCAATCAACGGCCCGCCGTAATTGGCCGGCGAAATCTTTGCGTCCGTCTGGATCGCCTTGCTCCAAATGCGCTGAATCGCACTCAGGATTCCCACGGAAACGTTCGGTTCGCTCGAATCAAAAGTCCTGCCCAACGCAATCACGGTCTGACCTACCTGCATCTCACTGCGATTCACCGACTCGGGTACCGTAAGCGGCGAGTCACTCGCAACCTTCAACAGCACAAGCATCCGACTCTGATCCTCCGCCACGATCTTGGCCGCAACACGCTTGCCATCGGGAAGCGTGACCAGAATGGAAGTCGGTTTCTGCGCGAAATTGAACGAGCTGGAGATGATAAAACCATCGCTCGAGACAATCAGTCCGGAGGTCGGCCCCGAACCCACCAACACCTGACCGACCTTTTCGAGCCCGCCGATCGCCTCGATGCGAACCACCGACGGCGCCACGCGAGCCACCGCCGACTGAATCGCCTGCTCCTGCTCGTCGAGAAGATCCTGGCCTGCGATCCCGCGCATCATGAAGCAACAGGCACAGAACAGACTGATCACACGCACCGCAACTCGTTTTGTCACTGCTTGGCCTCCAGCACAACGTCCACCAATTCCTGGCCTCGCTGCACGGTGATGCGAACGCTGTCCAGCCGATCGACAAACGTCAGTTCCTCAATGAATGCCTTGCAGGATCCGACAACGCGATCATTCACAAACAGGACCAGATCGTCCGGTCGCAAGCCGGCCGCTTCGGCTGGCGAACTGCGCTCGATGCGATCAATAAATGGCGGAGTCTTCGCCAGCACGTTCGGCACCATCGCGATCCCGAGCAATGCGGGAGTTAACGCCTCTTTCGGCTTCTTGGCCTCTTGTTGAGCTGATCGCGGACGCACCTTGCCCGCGAGAATATCGACGACGGCCGAGTTCACCTCGCTGATCGGAATCGCGTAGTTTAACCAGGTGTTCGTCTGCGCATTGGTCAGTTCTTTGCCCAATAATCCCGTCAGCCTTCCCTTGCGGTCGGTTAGGGCGCCGCCCGACGCACCCGGGTTGTTCGTCATCGCATCCAACACGTAGACCGGGCCGTTGTAAAGCGTTGCAAACGCACCGCGTCGTGCTGCGAGTTGCGTCCGGGACACCACCACGCCCCGTTGCACACTGACCATCTCGTTGCCCGTCGCGACCCCGAACAGATTGCTGAAGGCCAGCACTCGCGAACCCAGCGGTGCTTCCACCGCCTGGTCGAGGCTGAAGAACGGCAGGTCCTTCGCATCGATTTTCAATACGGCGATTTCCAACCGCGGATCGTGACCGACTACTTTGCCTTCAAATTTGCGCCCGTCAGCCAGCGTCACACCCACCAGATCGTTGTCCGTATCCAGCACGTACGACCACGTCGTCAGGACGTGGCCCTCCGCCGAGATGAGAAAACCGCTCTGGTAGGCTTCGAGCCCTTGGATGCCGCCCGCTCCGTAAATCTTCACCATCTTCGGGGCGACGCTGCGAACCGTCTCCGCCAGCGACACATCGGCCGCCAGCACCGGCGTCGCGGTCATGACACTGACGGCACAAAAACCCATGGCCGCAGCAGCACAGATCACCGCAGATTCGAAGGCATAGGCGAGGATCGAGGCGAGGATCGAGGCGCGGCAGCAGGCAAGGAAATAGCCCACTGCACCGATCCGAATCAGTCGAACCGGCAACCCCGCTGGCAGCTTTTCTGTGTCGC
>JBJOLO010000477.1:0-5200 GCA_046045565.1 Planctomycetota bacterium
GTCTTTTTGGTTCGCGAATGCGATGTATTTGCCGTTCTGCATCACAATGGCGTGCCGATGAATGGCGGGGATGCGCGGACCTTGATCGAGAATGCCCCGAAGGTTAAGCGGGTCGGCAGCGGAGATGACGATCCACGGATCGTCTGCCGAGTTCTCGCGGATTTCCCGCAGCTTGGCAACGGTCTTCTCTTCGGCGTACTGTTCGCCTCCCACGCCGGCGACAAAACGTCCGCCTCGAATTTCGCCGCGCAGTTCCATCCGTCGGAAGATACGCACCAATTCGCCCCACGGAGGCGCGGCCGATTCCCGGGCAAGCAGATCGCGAAACACGACTCCGTACCGTCGCAGCAGCAGACGGCACCACGATTCGATAGTCGCGTCCCGCTGCCGTGGATCAGGCTCTGCTGTCGGCGTCAGATCGATGCCGGGAAACCGAGACCAGCGTCCTACCGCTACGGTTGCGGCGCCGAGCCGTCGGCGGTTCGGACCGACTGCGCCGGTCAACGAACGCACGGCCGCGAAGGCGTCGGCAGTAATCAATCCCAACGCGGCCAGTTCGCGGATGGACTCCTCGAGGTGCGACGGCAGAAGTTTGGTGAGCGTTTTTAACTCGCTCAGAAACAGGGCACCGCGCTGCGAGAGTGCGTCGAGCGTGGTGCGGGCGTTGCCGCGACAATGCGCATCCAGCGAGACGCGATCCGGCGGCAGCAGCCAGGCAAGGTCCTCGCGACGGACAAGTGCCATCGGCATCGCTCGAGTCAACGGCGCGCGGCTCGGGCTGTCCTCCTCACTGCGACGCGGCGGACATAGTCGGCCCCAAACCAACTCACCCGACAGAAACAACTGGTCCAGCCACGACGGCTCGTAATCCTTCACACGCGAGGCAAGCAGCGGATACTCCCATGCACCCGCAGGTGCCTCGAAACCCTCCAACTGTTGAACTGCGTCTTGTACGCCCAGCGGTCCCGTTCGGGTGACCTCAAGCAGTTGATGATGGTGAGCCAGAAATCGCAGATAGTCTGTCACCGTTACCGGTTGAATGCGGCGACGCAGGCCGTCGATGGTCAAGCGGTGAATGCGTGCGAGCAGTCGTCGATCGCACCATTCCAACGGTGCGTTGCGAGACTCCTGGTCGTCAGAAGCGGGAGAGCGACCCGTATGCGTGAATTGTCCGCGCATCACGACACCTTGACCCTCGAGCGCCTCCAGTGAGGCAAAGACCGACGCGGGTTGCTGGCAGAGTTTTGCCGCGAGTTCCTCGGCACTCGTCGGTCCCGAGTGCGGCATGCGGCCGCGAAGCAGTTCCACCCAGGCCTGTGAAGCAGTGAGTTCTTCCCGAGGCGGAGGGACGCGAGCGGGCGATGGTGAGATGGTAGCGTCGGGATAGAGCACGCGTACCAGCTGACCATGTTCAGCTGCGGACCAAAACGTGGGACCGGATGCGCAATCGATTCGGGTCGCCCGTTGCTGGTCGACGAGCGACGGGAGCCATTCCCGCCATCCATCCAGTTCGTCGTCGCGTACGACGATCATTTGCAACAGTGCGTCGTGCAGTTCTTCGGCGTTGCGGACCGTCGGCCACGCATCCTGGGTGACCTGCCGGATCGCGTCGGCATCGAGTCGCGTGAGATCGCGGAAGTCGTCAGGCGAGAGTGTTCGTCGGGTCGAGACCGCACGAGTACGTCGCTCCTCCAAGCCGGCGCCGTCAAGAAACGCATAGGGACTGGCGTTCAGCAGTTCGTGGCTAAAAGGAGACGGTTCGCGCGTATCGCGAGGTACGAATTCAATCCGGCCGTTTTGCACCGCATCGAGCACCCCGATCCAGCGTGGGGCATCCATCGCCTCTTCCAAGCAGTCTCGCATCGTTTGCTGCACGAGCGGATGATCGGGGATCTCGACATCGCCGTGATGGTTTTCCAGGCAACCGACCGTTTCAGGAAACGCGGCGGCCAGCAGATCGTCGGACCGGAACCGCTGCAGAAAAAACGGAACGCGTTTGCCTCCTTGGTTTCGGAGTACGGCGAGTGCCCTGGTCACATTCCATCGCCAACGCACCTGAAACATCGGCACCGCTAAGACGGCTTGTTGCAGCAAGTGTTCACCGTTGTGGGTGCCGAGCATCTTGAACAGTTGCTCGATGGGGAAGCTATGCTGGGGCGAGAGCGACAGCACGATGCCGTTATCGGTTGCTGCAGCTTGCAACTCGAAATCAAAACTGCGGCAGAACCGTTTGCGAAGCGCCAGCCCCCAAGCCCGGTTGATTCTCGCGCCCAGGGGGGCGTGAATCACCAACTGCATCCCGCCCGATTCGTCAAAGAAGCGTTCGAAAAGTATTTGTCGCGTAGTCGGCACCATTCCCACGGCGGCAACTTGCGCTTGAACATAGCGAACCGCTTGGGTACCCGCCCAGTCGTTCACGCCGCATGTGTCGCGGATCCAAGCCGGGGCTTTGCCGCACGTTTCGGGGTGGACCGTGTCGGCGGTCCCCGATCGTGTTTGCGGCACGGGGTCGTCGTCAGCGAAGGGATCATCATCCTCTTCGTGATCCTCTTCGTGCGCGAGCGTATTCGAGGGTTCGTCAGGAAGGGTGGTGATCGAGTTCGCGTCGAACGGACAGCGTTCTGCGATTTCCTTGCGAAGCCGAGAAACGGCTTCCGACAGTTCGATCGTTCGACCGGGTGATTCTCCGAACCAGAACGGAATCGTGGCGGCGGCACCGTGAGCGTCATTCACGACGACCTCGCCGCCGCGTATGTAACGGATCCGCCAGGAGTTGTTGCCGAGCACGAAAACGTTGCCGGCCGAACTATCGATCGCGAAGTCCTCATCGACGCTGCCGACGTAGGTTCGGTCTTGTTCGGTGACCACGCGAAATTCGGCTTGTTCCGGAATGGCACCGCCCGACATGATGGCGGCGAGCCGGGCACTTTTGCGGGCCCGCAATTGCCCGTGGATCTGATCGCGATGCAGGTAGGCCCCGCGGCGAATGGAAGGTGTGATGCCGCGGCTGAGCATCTCCACGATGGAGTTGTATTCGGCGTCGGTCAGACTGCGGAACGGCCACGCGCGACGGAACGTCTCCAATAACTGCCGCTCATCCCAGTCCTCGCAGGCAACGGCTGCCACGACCTGCTGCGCGAGGATATCGAGCGGGTTTTGGGGGATTTCGATGCGGTCGAGTTCGCGTTCGCGCACGGCGCGAATCAAGGCCATCGATTCCAGCAATTCGTCTCGCGTGAGCGGGAATAAGCGACCTTTGGGGATCGCGTGCAGCGAGTGGCCGGCACGGCCGACTCGCTGGAGGAATCCGGCGATCGAGCGCGGCGATCCGATCTGGCAAACCAAGTCGATGTAGCCGATGTCGATTCCCATCTCGAGTGACGCAGTGGCCACGATGGCCCGCAGCTCGCCGGCCTTGAGTCGCTGTTCCGCCAGGAGTCGCAATTCCTTCGAGAGGCTGCCGTGGTGGCTGGCGACCGCTTCGGTACCGAGCCGCTCTCCCAGTCGATGCGATATCCGCTCGGCCATGCGACGTGTGTTGACGAAGACCAGAGTGGACCGGTGCGATTGAATCTGATCCACCAGCCGCGTGTAGATTTCGTCCCACTGCTCGCCCGAACAAACGGCCGAAAGCTCGCGTGGCGGGACTTCGATCGCCAGATCCATCTCGCGCACATGCCCGCCGTCCACAATTGTGCAGTCGGCTTGCGTTGGATCGGCCGGATCGGGACGCTGGCCGACCAGGAACCACGCAAGGTCTTCAATTGGTCGCTGCGTTGCCGACAGTCCGATGCGTTGCGGAGGCCGATCACAAAAATGTGCGAGCCGTTCGAGTGTCAGCGTCAGGTGCGAGCCACGCTTGTCGCGAGCGAGTGCGTGGATTTCGTCGACAATCACCGATCGCACGGTTTGCAGGTTGTTGCGGCTTTTCTTGGACGTCAGCAGCAGGTAAAGCGATTCGGGCGTTGTGACCAGGATGTGCGGAGGCGTCTTGGCCATACGACTGCGCGACGAGGCTCCGGTGTCGCCGGTTCGCACCGCGATCCGCAGCGGAAGGTCGCCATGCCCAGCCGCTCGCAACCGATCGGCGATCTCCTGCAGGGGACCTTGCAGATTGCGTTCTATGTCGTTGCTGAGCGCCTTGAGCGGCGAGATGTAGACGACCTGCGTCGTATCGGGCAATTCCCCGGCCAGCCACTGCCGAACCATGCGGTCGATGCAGACAAGGAACGCGGCGAGCGTCTTGCCCGATCCGGTCGGCGCCGCAATCAGCGTGTTGCGGTCGGCTTGGATCGACGGCCAGCCAACTCGCTGCGGCTCCGTCGCTTCGCCGAATCGCTCGAGGAACCAGTCTCGCACAACAGGATGGAACGATTCCAAAACCATGACGCCATTCTACGGGTGATTGGCCGGGTCGCAAATGGAGCGGACGTGTGCCGGGGCGATACGTGTTGCAGGGTACTGGGGGCACAACCGTAGAAGGACTGTCGCGTTCACGCCGGCAACCGGTCTTTTGGGATCGAGTTTTTCAAATACACCGGTTTTGCAGCGGGATAGGCAAGACTCAAGCGTCTGACGCGTGCTTTCGGGGTGAGCGACACGGATCGATTCGCTCCCGGAGGGGCTTTCGATCTGCGTGACAGAGCGAAGCCGATTACCAGGTTCGGGGGGCGGGTTGGTTCGGAACGGGTCCGTACCCGGGACAGGCTACGGACGGTTCGCTGTGTCTTTCGTCAGCGAATCAAGCAGGCCCATGACGACTTGCCGGTAGACCGTTTCCAGCAGAGGGTTCTTCCTGATGAGTTCCCAGATGCGGTAAAGGCGAGCTCCTTCTTCTTCGCCGGTTGGTATTTCAATCGTGCGGCCGGCGGAGTCGATCAAGACCGAGCGGTATTCGAATTGTCCCCCCGCGGTCTCGTTGCGCAAGACATCATGAAGTTGCGCGGTGCTGTAATCGAACGGACCCTCGGGCTTCTCGGTCGGCGGAGCAATCGCCCGCGTCGAAGTGCCCAGCCACCGATTCAGTTGTCCCGACAACTGCTTCAACGATTCCGCGCTGGATGCCTGCTGCAGCTGCCCCGACACGTGCTGTAATCGCTTCAGGCGATCTTCCGTGTCGGCCGCTTCGGTCTCGCGCGGGACCTGCTCGATTTGTTGCGCCACGTACTCCGCAATCGATGGACCAGATGCCTCGCCGACG
>JBJOLO010000479.1:0-2509 GCA_046045565.1 Planctomycetota bacterium
CTATACGCCGGTCATGGACAACCGGTTTCTCTCGGCGCTCGTTGCCGCGCTACCGGTGGTGGTCTTGCTGGGCCTGATCGCTTTCTCCCATGTGAAAGCGCACATCGCAGCCTTGCTCGGGTTGGCTGCAGCCTTGGCCGTCGCCATCTTCGTCTACCATATGCCATGGAATCTGGCGGGCATGGCGGCAATCCATGGTGCGTGCTACGGTTTGCTGCCGATCGGATGGATTGTGCTCAATGCTATCTTCATCTTCGACCTCACCGTCTGCTCTGGCGACTTTGAGGTGGTCAAGCACTCGATTGCGGGACTGGCGTCAGATCGTCGCATTCAAGCACTCTTAATTGCCTTCAGTTTTGGCGCGTTCATCGAGGGAGCGGCCGGCTTCGGCACACCGGTCGCCATCTCGGCCGCCATGTTGATTGGCCTGGGATTTCGACCGCTGGACGCCGCGGGCCTGGCTTTGATCGGAAATACCGCGCCGGTTGCTTACGGCGCCCTGGGAACCCCGTTGATCGCGCTCGCCGCCGTGACCGGCTTGCCACTGGAGTCGTTAAGCGCTGCCGCAGGCCGCATCCTGCCGATCTTTTCCCTGATCGTCCCATTCTGGATCGTGTGGGTGATGGCCGGACGTCGAGCAATGTGGCAGATCTGGCCCGCATGCCTCACCGCCGGGGCGAGCTTTGCCCTGATTCAGTATTGGGTGAGCAATCATCATGGGCCCTGGCTGGTCGACATCGCCGGAGCGATCGTCTCCATGGGCGCCCTGATCGGACTGCTGCGATTCTGGCAACCGAAACAGATCTGGCGATACGATCACGAGCGCAACGAGGCCGTCGCCGATACCCCTCAGCATGCGGGCAGATCGGTGTTCCGTGCTTGGCTCCCGTGGGTGCTGATGTCGGCCTTTGTGTTTGCATGGGGCACGCCGCAGGTCAAACAGTTTCTGAACGGCGGCTCGAAAGACGCACCCAACGTGCTTGCGGGCATCAGCAAGTTCGAGGTGCCCGTGTTTCTACTGCATCAGGCAGTCGTGCGGACGCCGCCCGTCGTCGATACGCCGGCGCCCGAGCCCGCGATGTTCAAAATCGAGTGGCTTGCGGCCACGGGGACGAGCCTGCTGTTCGCGGGAATCGTCAGCGGCCTGTGCCGCGGGCACTCGCCAATGAAGATCGCACGGATCTACGGCGCAACCATCCTGCGCGTACGAATGTCGCTGCTGACCATCTCGGCCATGCTGTCCCTCGGATTTGTCACCAAGTCTGCGGGACTCGATGCCACCATGGGGCTGGCGTTCGCATCCACGGGCGTACTCTTTCCTTTTTTCAGCGCGATGCTCGGCTGGCTAGGTGTTGCCCTCACCGGCAGCGATACTTCCTCGAACGTGCTCTTTGGCGGCTTGCAAAAAATCACGGCGCAGCAACTGAGTCTGAATCCGATCCTCACCGCCGCGGCAAACACCACAGGCGGCGTCATGGGAAAAATGATCGATGCCCAGAGTCTGGTTGTGGCATCGATCGCGACCGGACAGGAGGGTGAGGAAGGCCGGATCCTGCGTTACGTGTTTTGGCACAGCATCGTGCTGGCGGCCCTGGTTGGTTGTGTGATCTTCGCCTATGCCAGGCTCCTACCTCCCTCCTGGATGCCGTCGCCGTAGTGATTTAGCGAGTGTCACATCACGAAGGGCACATTCCGAACGTTGGGTCAGGCGTTACCGGCCGCGTGCCTTCCCGCACAAGCACAGCGAGGATTCGTCACACGCTAGGTTGAACTTCGATTCTTGAAAGGAGCTGCCATGTCGGCGAGACGATTTATCGATTTGAGCCACCCGATCACGTCTGCGATTCCCGTGTTTCCGGGCGACGCCCCGGTAGAGATTGTGGTAACCGATGCAACGAGTTCGCCGCCTGCGGCCGATCGTCGACACATGAATTGCTCGCGACTGCACACAAGCGTCCACACGGGAACGCACATGGACGCGCCGTTTCACTTTATTCATGAGGGCGCAAGGATCGACCAGGTGGCACTCGACCGCTGCGTGGGACCCGCGTTACGGATTAACCTGCCACCGGGCATTCACGAGATCGACGTCCCGCACTTGGCGGCATGGGACAATAAAATTCGCGTGGCCCACCGTGTGGTCTTGAATACGGGCTGGCATCATCGCTGGGGGCAGGCCAACTATTTCACCGAACATCCGGTGATCACCGGCGCGGCGGCAAAATATCTGGTCGATCACGGCGTCGTCCTCGTCGGCGTCGACACTCCGTCCGTCGATCGACCGCCCTACGACGCGCACCTCACACTCCTCGGCGCCGGCCTGCTGATCGTCGAAAACCTCACCAACCTCGACGCCATTCCCAGTGACGTGTTTGAACTTGTGGCCACCCCCCTTCGAATCGCGGGGAGAGACGGATCGCCGGTCCGGGCTCTGGCAATTCTTGACCAGTTTTAATTCGTGATTTTCGGCGCGGCAGGCTCCGGCTCAACGGCACACACCTGCTCAAGC
>JBJOLO010000483.1:0-19380 GCA_046045565.1 Planctomycetota bacterium
CGAAGTCATTGCGGCTCCTTCAAGGCAGGCGGGTGCGATCCAGGACATGATGTTGCTGCATGAGCCTACTCGTCCCGCACGCAAAGTCAATCAGGATTGCCGTCCCGTGCGATCGAGAAAGCGGCTCAACGTTTGCCAGCGGCTCAACGTTTGCCAGCGGCTCAGCGCTTGCCTTCGAAGGGCATGGCCACCGCGATCATGTAGTCGAAGTAGACCGACATCCGGTTTGCCACCAAATCGCAATTGCGTCTGGCTGCGAGCAGGGCAGGGGAAGGTTCCGATTCCGCATTCTCTGGACGCGGGCTCACGACGGCTTGAGACTCGAACGACAGGTCCTTGCCGGCGAAAAACATCGATTGTTCACCGGGATCGCCCGTTTGCGATTCGAGTCCCTCTAGCATGGTGCGCAGGTCGGCTTGCGTGGGCAGCGGGGCCTCGCTGGCGAGCACCAGTATCGTTTGAATTCCGCGAGGACCGTCAGCGAGGATCCAGTTTTGCTCGGAAGGCAGGGATACGGCAACGACGCGAGGCTGTTGGCTGGCGCGAATGCGAATCGCGGGAGAGGTGAACGGGTACACCACGGATACGCGTCCTTGCGAGTCGATAAAGATGACGTAGAGATACGCCAGTCGATTCAAGCGAACCGCGACATGGATCTCATCTTCCGGGCGGAGCGGCACAAATCTCGCATCGCGTACGCTGATGTTGCTGATGCCGCGCTCCGTTAATTTCGTCACCCGGACATCGAGATTTGCCTCGAGTGAAGTCAGTTCGCGATTGCTGTACGAGAACAGCCAGTATCGCAGGCCAAGCACGGCTACCATGGCAACGGCCAGCGTGGACCACAGCCACTGACGCCGCTGCCGCACGGTCAGCGGACGACGCTTCGCCTCCACATGCCGAAGCGTCGCGCGGAGATCGCGGGCCAGATCGCCGGCAGTGGTATAGCGGTCGCTGATCGGCTTCGAAAGGCATTTCAGGCAGATACTTTCCAGCGAGGCGGGGACATCGGGGTTGATTTGCCGGGGCGGCTTCGGTTCCCGCTGTCGGATTTCGATCGCCAATTCTTCGAGCGTATCGCCCTGGAATGGGCGGCGGGAGGTGAGGAGTTCATACAGCATGATCCCGATTGCCCAGATGTCGGCTCGGCCGTCGAGCCAATGGGATTCGCCGCGAATTTGCTCGGGCGACATGTAGGCAATCGAACCGGCCGTTTCTCCCTGCCGCCCTCGCTGCTCGCTTTCATGTAACGCCAGCCCGAAGTCGGTGACGTGCGGACGGTTCTCGCGATCGATCACAATGTTCTTCGGTTCCAAATCGCGATGTACAAAACCCTCGCGATGCGCGTAGTCCATTGCATCCGCGATTTGCGCAAGCATCCCGGCGATTTCATCCCACGACGGGGAATGCTGCTTCAGCCAGTCACGCAACGAGCATCCATCGACATGCTCCATCACCAGGATCGGACCGCCATGGTCATCGCGAATGATTTCGCGAAACGCGACGATGGCCGGATGATTCAGACGCGACAAGGTTTGCGCTTCTTCCTCAAGATGCTGCCGTCCACCCGCGCGACGCAGGACCCGAGGGTGCGGCACCTTCAGTGCAACGCGTTTTTCGGTGTCGCGATCGATTGCTCCATACACGACGCCGAACGCGCCCTCGCCCAGTTTCGACTCGATCTCGAATCGCCCGACTCGTTCGCGCGGGGCGAATGCCCGGATCGGCGGTTCGTCGGGGGGGTCGAGCAACTGCTGCAACAGCGCCTCGTCGTGCGGAAACCGCGCACGATAGTCGGCATAACAACGGTCGGCGTCCCGATCAGGTCGATAATCCAGATCAAGTCGCAGCAGTTCGAGAAACAGTTCTTCGCGTTCCGTCCCGGTTGTGCTGCCCAGAAAATCTTCCATCCGCGGTGCCTTGCCGGCCCGCCATTGGTCCTCGAAATTGAGGCAAATGCGATCGATGCGTCCTTGGATCTCGATCGATAGACTGCTGCCGTCCTCGCCTCGCGCCGTCGTCAACCCACGAGCTCCTGTTGCCAGATGCTGCGAATGAGTCGCAATCGCCGTTCGACCGTCGGGATCGATCGTCCGATGAGCTTCGCAATTTCTTCGTTGGAGTATCCCTCGAGCTTTCCAATCGCGATGCGCCGGAGCTCGTCATCACCTAGAAGTCCCAGCAACCGGTCAAGCGATTCGGCCATCATCACCCGCAACTCGGGTGAAGGTTCGGAGGAAGCGAGCTGATGAAAGGTGGCTTCAATGCGGTCGTCGTTTGCGCTGTTTCCCTGCACATGGAAAACATTGCCGCCCCCGCGCCGCTCCCGCCGCTCGTCGCGAATCTGGTTCAGCGTGCGATGTACCGTCATCGCGGCGAGTAATCGCCAGAGGCCGTCTCGGTCCCGGATCTGGTCGTAGCTGCCGACCCGGGTGCGACGCAGAAAACTGTGAAACGCGCCGACAACGATGTCTTCCTCATCCGCCATTGCCTGCGGTGCGCCGGCAAGCTTCACTCTCGCAAGTCGTCGGAGCCGGTCCTGATAGCGATCAAAAAGCTTGGTGGCAGCGGATTCACAGCCACCCCTGGCATCTTGAATCCATCGAGTTACCGATCCGCTGGTACTCATTGTTCACCGCAGTCGTTCACGCGCCCGCGTCGCGGTCGCACTAAAATGCTGAGATCGAAATTGATCGGAAATAAGGACAGGCAATTGGTTTCGGATAAGGATGAGTCGAACATGCCGGGTCGGGAAACGCGGCGAGTTTGCTTGGCTGCGATTCTACCAACGGCCGTATTATGACCACCTTTTCGTAAAAGCTCCAGAGTTTCTTCGCAATTCGGGTCTCACGAAGCCCCTGGAAATTTGTTCCTCCCATGCACGATGTTCGGCTCAGGCCCGACATGCCCGCACAGGCGGTTTTTTCGGCAGTATTTGAAACGGTTGTTGGCTATTTTTGACGGGTCGGCTCGACCGTTCCGGCCCGGCGCCGCTTCGTGACCTATATTTACCGAGGCTCGCTGTGCTCATTTCGCTTGCGGGCCCGCGATGTTCGACCAACCGATCTCGAGCGATCCGCCGCAAGGAATGCGTCATGGCGTCCCGCATACGACTTGTGATAGTCACGGTCGGTGTCCTGCTGCTTTGTCGTGGCGAGGTGATGATTGCCGCCGATCACTCGCCTCCGGACAACGCTCCGTCGTTCGGATTTCATTCCCCAGCAGGTGAAACGCAAGCGAGCGAAGGCCCGCGTGGCATGGAGTTGCTGCAAGCGACCGCGGCTGCAGCCGGCCGCCAACTGGATTTGCGGAATAAACACCTGCGGGATTTCGTCGCCGCAGAGCATGGCCTCGCGGTCAATTGCGTGGCAGCCGCGCATCGAAAACTCCACGATCGCATCCTCCGCGGTCCTTACCATGAGGGCTGTTACGACGTCGTGGCAACGCTGGAAGATGGCGAGTACAACTGCCTGACCGCGACGATTCTTCTTAAAGCCTATTGCGATGTCGAGGGCATTCCGCTCCGTGTTGTCGCGACCAGCCGTCATGTCGCGACCATGCTTCCCGATGGTACCGTCATCGAGCCCGCTTGTCGCGAGTGGTTCGAGCAAAACCGCATGGCGGCTTCGCGTTGGTTATTCCCGAGGGATGTCCTGGGCAACCATGTGTCACGCGATTCACAATACCGTTGGTCGCAAGACGGTCCCGGGCTCGGACTTCCACAGTTGGATGCCTGGCAGCTCATTGCACGCGTGCATTTCAATCGCGGGATTGCCGCGACATCGCGATCCGAGTTTCAAGAAGCGGTGGAACAATTCGCCATCGCCGTGAAACTCGATCCGCGATTCATGGAAGCGCGGCAAAACGAATTTGCGACCCGCAACAATTGGGCGATCGCCCTGAGCAAGTCAGGCGAATTTGCGGCCGCCCAAGAGCAACTGGTCCATGCCCGGTCGCTCGACGCCCATTCGCCGCTCCTGCATGCGAATCAACAGCATGTCGATCATCGCCAAACGCTGGAGTTGTGCCAGCAACGACGGTATCGTGAGGCCCTGACGGTGTTGGAGGCCGGGCAGCAACGCTCGCCAGATGCGAGTCTGTACACCAGGGCTGCGATGGCGGTCGGACGCGAGTGGATTCGCACGATGAGGCAATCGGGAAAACCGGTCGATGCGAGTCGCCTGCTGCACGAGTTCTTCGATGTGTTTCCGGAGTTGGCGGACTGCGACCGCGAAGTGGGTCGCTAAAGGGGTACCGATCAAGCAGACGAACCAGATCCGGCAATGAAGATTGGCTGGAGGAAGGGCGAATGTCGATGGCAGACATGGGATTGTTGGACGTGGCACGCAAACAAATCGAGTTTGCGAGAGAATACACCTGGAGTTTGATTTCCGATATCGCGGACGTCGATTGGTATCGCACGCCAGCCGGATCGCCGACTCATGTTGCGTGGCAAGTCGGTCACCTTGCGATGGCCGAGTATGGATTGTGCCTCTTCCGCCAGCGGGGACGCGCGGAAGTGGATACGTCGTTGATGTCGAGCAGTTTTCGCAAACAGTTTTCGCGGGGCAGTCAACCATCAGCCGACGCGACGGGTTGTCCAAGCCCCGCTGAGATTCGGGATGTATTTCAGCGCGTCCATGAACAGGTCCGACAAGAGCTGCCGACTTTTTCCGAGTCGCAACTAAATGAAGTCGTCGAGATGCCCTATGCGGCGTTGCCAACCAAGTTGGGAGCGTTGTTGTTCTGTTCTCATCACGAGATGTTGCACGCGGGGCAGATCGGAGTTTTGCGGCGAATGCTGGGACTGACCCCGGTACGGTAAGGCCGCGGCAAAAGATTCGCCTCTCCCCTCGGTATGAACGCGAGGAGGCGGTTTGCTTACCGCTTTCGCATGGCGCGATCGATGTCGCGCTGCGTATCGCGCTTCTTCAAGACTTCACGCTTGTCGTGCAGTTTGCGACCACGGCATAAGCCCAGCAGCAACTTCACCACGCCGCGTTCGTTGAAATAGGCCTTGAGCGGGACTAAGGTCAAGCCCTTTTCTTGCGCTCGCAGCGCGAATTTACGCACTTCGCGACGATGCAAGAGCAATTTTCTTATTCGCTTCGGTTCGTGGTTCCAGATCGTGGCCTGCTTGTACTCGGGAATTTCGGCGCCGACCAGCCAGACCTCGTCGTCCTTGATGCGACCGTAAGCTTCCTCCAGCGATAGCTTTCCCTGCCGCAGCGACTTCACTTCGCTTCCTACCAGCACAACGCCACATTCCAGCGTGTCGAGAATCTCATACTCAAATCGAGCTCGCCGATTTTCCGCGATGGGACGATTGTTGGGCGGCGGCGATGAATTTTCGCTTTTGCCTTTTGCTTTTTCGCTCTTGCTTTTTTTTGCCATAGCTACATCTCACTGTAGCGAACCGCCATTTTTTTTCCAGGCTGCTCATGCTGTCCGGAATCGGGCTGGCTCCTTTAACCGGCGTCTGCTAGATACACGCCCCGCAGCGGGAACGAATCCCGCCTCGACGCCGATACCGCAGGGAAGCCGATACCGCAGGAAAGCGGTGCCCGGATCGAGAGGAGTCAGGAGCATGGATGGGTTTGAGCCAGACGAAGATGTTCCTCAAGCGAGTGCTTGGGACGACCGATCGCTCGCCTTTCATCTCCTCGGCGATGTCGATTACGCGCACATGGATGCGTTGCAATCGAAACTTGGCCGCGAATTGCAACGCGATATCCGGCCACGCATCATGGTGCTGTTGTGTGAGCATCCTGCGTCCATCACGGTCGGACGTCGCGGTTCGTGGCGGCACTTGTTGCGGCTGCTTGATCGCGAGGATCGTACGAGCTTAAAGCCTCGCTGGGTCGAGCGTTCGGGAGGCTGCATCCTGCACGGGCCGGGGCAGTTGGCCGTCAGCGTGATCGCCCCCCTGGAACAATTCGGGTGGAGCCACGATGAGTTCCGCACGAGAGTCCATCAAGGTGTACTCGCCTACTTACGCGAGGACGTGCGGCTATCGGTCTCCTACGCCGATCCCGACATGGGAATCTGGGGCCGATCGGGTGCCGTCCTGGCGTATGGCTGGGGAAATCGCGATGACGTGACCCAGCATGGCTTCTATTTAAACGTCCATGCCGATCCCTACCGTTGGGATCGTGTGGATTTTCTTCCGCCGGACGAGCCACCGGCAGGCTGCGCGCCGCGTATGACGTCCCTTCTGGCTGAACAGCGCCGACCTGTTAGAATGGCCCAAGTTCGCGCGGGGCTGTTGCCGGCATTGGCTCAGTCGCTGGACTGCGAGCGTTACCATATGTTCACGGGACACCCTTACCTGTCTCGGATCGCTTCGCATGTCAGTCGAACTTCCGATCTTTCGCGATGAGCCTCCTGCCGCAGCGCCCCGGCTTCCGCGCTGGTTGAAGCGGGAGATTCCCAAAGGCGGCGGCGGGCATTTCACGGCCAACCTGCTCGAGGAATTGCAACTCGAAACCGTCTGCGAAGAGGCGAAGTGTCCCAACCGCATGGAATGCTGGTCGCAGCGCACCGCCACGTTCATGATTCTCGGCAAAGTTTGCACTCGACCCTGTGGATTCTGCTCGGTCGAGCGAGGTCGGCCGGCAGCGCCGGCGGAAGATGAACCGCAGCGATTGGCCGAAGCGGCCGAACGACTGGGCCTGCGGCATGTCGTGATCACCTCGGTCACACGCGATGACTTGCCGGACGGAGGGGCCGAACAGTTCTACCGCTGCGTGCTCGCGGTGCGTGAAAAAACCGGAGCCACCGTTGAGGTGCTGACACCCGACTTCGTCGGCAAGCCCGAAGCACTCGACCGCGTCCTCGAGTCCGTGCCCGAAGTGTTCAATCACAACACGGAAACGGTCCCCAGGCTCTATCGACGTGTGCGAGGTCCCAAATCCGATTACCGCTGGACGATGGAACTCCTGCGGCGGGTAAAGCAAACGCGTCCCGAAGTGCGAACCAAAAGCGGTTTGATGCTCGGTCTCGGTGAATCCCAGCAAGAAGTGCTCGATGTGCTCGCCGATCTTCGCGCAGCCCACTGCGATTTTCTTACCCTGGGCCAATACCTCCAGCCGACATTCGATCACCTGCCTGTCGAACGCTACGTCACTCCGGAAGAGTTTGAGCAACTCGGCCAATTGGCCAAGCGGATGGGCTTCGCTCAAGTTGCCAGCGGCCCGTTCGTCCGGAGCAGTTACCACGCTCGGGAAATGGCCGAGATGCTCCAGCCCGCGCCTTAGGCGATCCGGTTGCTAACAATCCTGCACTGTGCTCACCTGCACTGTGCTCACCTGCACTGTACTCACCTGCACTGTACTCACCTGCACTAGGCGATTCTTTCCCGAGCGATCCTGCTATGAGCGATTACGTACGGGAGACGCATCACGAGTTTCTCGACGCTTCGTCCGAGGCGCTCGAGAATCGCCATCTCCGGCAGATCCTGGGCAGGCTCGGCGATACGCTGGGCGTGAAGAACCGCGAGGCCTGGGCGGCGCTACCCCGCGCCGATTTGATTCGCGAGCGTGCTCGAGCGATCAAAGACGAGGCGTTAGCCGAACTCGATCGTCATCTGGAAACGCTGGAGTCCAGCGTCCGGGCACGCGGAGGGCACGTCTACTATGCCGACGATGGTTCGACGGCCTGCGAGATTGTTTGCGAACTGATCAAGCAACGTGGGTACTCCAAGGTTGTGAAATCGAAGTCGATGACCACCGAGGAGATTCATCTCAATCGAGCACTCGAGGCTGCCGGCTTTGAGGCGGTCGAGACGGATTTTGGTGAGTACATCATCCAGGTGGCCGGGCATCGACCTTCGCATATTGTTGCGCCCGCAGTGCATTTGTCGGCGTCCGATGTCGCCGCGATCTTAAGTCCCGTTGCCGGCGAACCGCTGCCCGCGGAGCGGGAGCAACTCGCCGCCTTCGCCCGTCGTCAGCTGCGATCGAAATTTGCCGAAGCCGAGGTCGGCATTACCGGGGCGAACTTTGCCATCGCCGAAACCGGTTCCATCGTGCTCGTATCCAACGAAGGAAATGCCCGCCTGACCTCCACGATGCCGAAAATGCATATCGCGATCGTCGGCATGGAAAAAGTCATCCCGCGATTTGCCGACCTCGGTTGGTTCCTGAAGGTGCTCGCCCGTGCCGCGACCGGGCAGAAGATCTCCGTGTACACCTCCATCATCACCGGTCCGCGCCGCGATGAGGAAATAGAAGGTCCCGAAGAATTTCATCTGATTATTCTCGATAACGGCAGGAGCCGCATTCTCGGCAGTCCCTTGAGGGAGAGTCTGTTCTGCATTCGCTGCGGAGCGTGCTTGAATGCATGTCCGATCTATCGCAATGTGGGCGGCCATGCGTATGGCGGAGTTTATGCGGGGCCGATCGGAGCCGTGTTGACGCCTTTGTACGATGGACTCGTTGCGAACCAGCACCTGCCCAATGCGTCGAGTCTGTGCGGGGCGTGTCAGGCTGCCTGTCCGGTGAAAATTCAGATCCCGCACATGCTGGTGCAACTTCGCGAACAACTGCATCAAGCTGATACCCAAGCGGATGCCGTCGCCGATGCCACATCCGGTTCTCGCAGCAAGTCCAAGTACGAACGCTGGGAATCGCTTGCGTATCGCACCTGGGCCGCGATCTTGCGACGACCATGGCTCTATCGCTGGGTGACGTGGTGGACCTCGCGGACGCTTGGACGCCGCTATCGCGCGACACGGTGGATGAAAGAACTTCCCGGGCCGCTAAGCGGTTGGACCGAGCAGCGTGATTTCCCGGCACCCGCGCACCGGCGGTTTCGCGACTGGTGGCAGTCGGAAGGCCAAAGCGAGGCGGAGGACCGGTCATGACGACGCCGGGCTCCAATCGCGAAGCGTTTCTCGCAAGAGTGCGGCAAGCAACCGTTGCGGGGCGGGCTCATCGCGTGTCGGTCGCAAAAGTCGATGATCAAGCAGGGTACATCGGTGCCGACGGCGACCTGTGCGCGGCGGTGGTTCGCGAAGTGAACGACGTGGGGGGCCGGGCCCAGCTGGCGGAGAGTTGGCAACAGGCACGCCACATGCTCGTGCAATTGCTCCGCAGCATGGAACCGAGACGCGCTGTGTGCTGGCGTCATGATTCTCTCAAGTCGATCGCGCTGGATTCCTTGCTCGAGGAGATGAAAATTGAGTTTCACGACGTCGAAGGTTTGACGGCGTTGCCCGAAGCGGAACGACGCCATTGGATGCTGCAGGCGGATGTGGGGATCACGAGTGCGACGCACGCCGTGGCCGAGACCGGTTCGCTGGTGATGCATGCCGGTATTGGATGCGAACGCGTAATCAGCCTTTTGCCGCCGGTGCATATTGCGGTCGTAGCCGAGTCGCAAATCGTACCCGACCTGTTCGATGCGCTGGCACGCATTCGCGATCCCCGATCGGGATCGATGCCGTGCAATGTGACGCTAATCACCGGTCCGAGTAAAACCGGTGACATCGAATTGCAGTTGACGACCGGAGTCCACGGCCCCGGAAAGTGGCACGTGATCGTGGTTCGCGAAACGGCCACAAACGCCGTTCAGGAAGCCTCAAAAAGCGAAAAGCCCTGATCGCGATACCGAGACACGTTTTCGCCGTGTCCGGAACTCCCCAGTGGTCCTGATACCGTCAACGAGCTCTCTTTCCGCGAACGGTTCGAGTTCCCCTCTGCGGCGGTGGTTCTTGATTTATGTGACTGGCTCGGGGAACCTTTTTGGAGCGGTTGCCGTCTATTGGGCGTTCGGCACATTCGGCTTGCGTGGTATTTTTGCCGCAAAGATGCCCGGATGTGGACCATAAAGCGGGTCAAAAGAATGGGTTCACGGGGGTTTCCCTGAGCAATCAGGCCCCAGGGCGTATGTTAAAGTAGTCGGCAACCGACATCCGGATTTGGCCGGTCTGGATTAGCCAGGCTGGTTTTGGAGTGGTTCGACAAGACGGACAGGCGTGACTTTTTTCGGAGACTAGCGATGCGTTGTTGGAGTGTGGCACTCGCGATCTCGCTCTTGATGGGCGGTGGCGTCAGCGCAGGTGAAATCGGATTCGTCGAGGAGTTCGCGCTGGCACCTGATCGGGCCGTGCCGTTGAAACAACTCGTGCCAGGCACCGAGGACTACTACTACTACCATTGCCTGCACTTTCAAAACACGCAGCAGTACGAAAAGGTAACGCAGTTCCTGACCGACTGGGTAGCCCGACACGGCGAGACGGCCAGGGTCTGGCAGATTCGAACCCGCCAAGCACTGCTGACATACGAACGCAATCCCAAAGAATCGCTCGACTATCTTCAGAAGCGGTTGCAGTTGCACTTCCAGCATCAGAAGGAGGTCGCCGGCGCGGAACCGCAGTTGCCCGTGAAGCTTGACCCTACATTGATCTCACGCGCTGCAATCCTGCGCATGGCAGCGGGAGCGCCGGATTCCGTAGAGCCGTTTGAGTCGACCGCATGGGAGTGGTTGATCACGGAGGAGATCAGTCCGCTTCGTCGTCGGCATCTGCTGCAGTTGCTCGAGCGTCCCGATTATCCCAATCTAGTGCAGTTGATCGTCGCCGACTTGCAATTCCCGAACTCACCGGGATTCGGTGCCTTCAACATTCATCGGCAACTGACGCTCGCTCAGCTGGAAGCGCTCCTGGCGGCGAAGCCTGACCTGTTAAACCAGGCCAATTTCGTGAACACGTGGTTGAGCAAGCTGCAGCCTGCCCCTGATGAAGATTGGCAGCATGACCTGAAGCTGCGCGAGGCGTTCCTTGATCGCATGATCGCCTTCGCCACCAGACTCGCTCCGGTCCATAACTCGTTGAAAGCTCATCTACTCTATCAGCGACTGCTGGTGGACCGGCAGCAAGGCAAGTATCCGAAAGAACGATTCCTCGAGTACCTCAAGTTGCCGCGTCCGGTAGCGTATGGGGCCAAGGAGTGGTTGGAGCGGGAAGACAATCGCCGCTTCGCAGCCGATTTGAATGCGGACCTGCGTCCGGTGACCCAGTTGCCGCCGATTGGTGTCGATGAACCGCTGGTGCGCAGTTTTCTCGCGCAGTACTTCGTGGAGGCGAAAGACACCAAGGAATTCGAGCCCTATGTCAACGATGGGTATCTCAAGCACCTGTTTGCTGAGGTGAAAATCGTGAATGGGCTGGGGGACGCCGAGCAGTGGGCGTCGATGTTGCCCCCCGAGCTATTCCAGCAATTGAAAGAGCGAGTGGATCTCGATTTCGCTTTTGAGAATGCCACCAGCTTTGCCGCTGATCAACCAGTGCAGCTGGATGTGCACGTGAAGAATGTCTCGACGCTGCTCGTGAAAGTGTTCGAGATCAACACGATGTCTCACTATCGTCGCCAGATGCGCGAAATCGAGGCGGATATCAACCTGGACGGTTTGGTGGCGAACGAGGAACGCACAGAGAAGTACGGCGAGCCACCGCTGCGCCGCATGACGCGCCGCTTTGAGTTTCCGACGTTGAATCGGCCCGGCGTCTACGTCATTGATTTCATCGGCAATGGCCGGAGCAGTCGGGCGGTGATTCGAAAGGGAAGGTTGCGACAGGTTGTCACCACAGGTCCGTCGGGTCAGGAGTTCACCGTATTCGATGAACGCAGTCAGCCCGTGAAAGATGCTGTGCTCTGGATGGCTGGGCGCGAGTATCGGCCGAACGAGACAGGGCGGATCGTGGTGCCGTTCAGCACGGCACCGGGACGGCAGCCGATCGTGTTGAGTCGCGGTGAGTTCGCGTGTTTGGACCACTTTGATCATCAAGCCGAGAACTACTCGCTGGCGGTCGGCTTTTATGTCGATCGTGAATCGCTGCTGAGTCGCCGCAAAGCACAACTCGTGATTCGACCGTCACTCTACCTGAACGGCACGCCGGTTTCCCTGCGATCGCTGGAAGAGGTGTCGCTCACCATCAGTTCGCAAGACTTGGACGGCGTGTCGGCGGTACAGGTTCTTTCCGACTTTGCATTGTCCGAGGATCGCGAGACGATCCATGAGTTTCAGGTGCCGCAACGACTGGCGAACATCCAGTTCGCGCTACGCGCCAAGGTCAAGCCGTTGTCGACGAGTCAAAAGGTGGAATTGTCCGATAGCCGCTCGGTGGGGCTCAATGGCATCGACCGCTCGGAAAAGATCGAGGATTTGTACCTGGCGAAGTTTGGTGCGGATTACGTGATCGATGTCTTCGGAAAGACGGGCGAACCACGAGCCTCACGACCGGTACAGCTTTCGCTGAAACACCGCGATCTCAAGCAGCCGGTCGTAGTGACGCTGAAAACCGATCCGCAAGGTCGCATCCATCTGGGACCGCTCACCGATATCCATTCGCTTTCCGCCACCGGCCCCGAGGGAACGAGCGAGTCCTGGGTGCTGGCAGGGGACAGCCACTACTACGCGCAAACGGTGCATGCAAAGAGCGGCGAGGCGATCGCGCTGCCGTACATGGGTAAACTTGCGCAGCCGGACCGGCAGGAGTTGTCCCTGTTGGAATTGCGAGGCGATACCTTTGTGGCCGATCGCTTTGGATCGCTTGCAATCGAACGCGGCCTGTTGCAGATCAAAGGGCTGCCGCCGGGCGACTATCAACTGGTGTTCAAGGGCCGATCCGCTCCGATTCGAATTCGCGTTGTCGCGGGTGAAAAGCAAGGCGACTTTGTATTGGGGGCCGTGCGGCAATTGGAGACTCGACCGCTTGCGCCGGTTCAAATCGAGTCGGTGGTTGCGGAACAGCGTGCGATCGATGGCAAGCAGACGGACGTGGTCGTCATTCGGGTGCAGAATGCGTCACGCTTTGCACGCGTACATCTGTTTGGAACGCGATTCTGGCCGACCCAGTCTGCGTTTGAGCATTTGGGGAGGGTGCGCGATGCGGAACCGTACTACTTCCTGCGATATCCCATGGATTCGCAGTATCTTACCGGACGCGACATCGGTGATGAGTATCGTTACATCATCGATCGCAAGTATGCGAGGCTGTTTCCGGGAAATATGCTCGAGCGGCCTTCGCTGTTGCTGAATCCCTGGGCCGTGCGCTCGACCGAGACGGGCGAGCAACTGGCTCGATCAGGCGCCGCATTCGCGCCGAAGCCCATGGCGCCGGGAGCGTCGGAGGGGCGCGATGCCTTAAGCAAGATGGCCGCGCCGCAAGCCGTTGGCGAACATTGGAACCTCGATTTCCTGGCCCAAGGCGCAGCGGTGATGCTGAACCTGGTTCCCGACAAGGATGGCTTGATCGTGGTGCCTCGCGAGGCGCTTGGCGGGCGACATCACTTGCATGTGGTGGCCGTGGATCCGCTCCACACCACCTACCGCTCCCTGGCACTCGCGGAGACGCCCACCACCAGACTCGACCTGCGATTGCTCAAGCATTTCGATCCGGCAAAGCAGGTGATGCAGCAAAAACAGATCACGATCGTGCCCGCGGGGCAACCGTTTGTCATTCAGGATGTGACGACCAGCCGCTTTGAACTGTACGACAGCGTCGCGAAGGTTTACGGACTCTACGCAACACTCTCCAAGGATCCGACCTTGTCGGAATTCCGGTTCCTGCTCGATTGGCCAAAGTTGAAGCCGGAAGAAAAACGCACATGGTATTCCAAGTATGCAAGCCATGAGTTGAGCTTTTTCTTATCGCGCAAGGATCCGGCGTTTTTCCAAGAGGTCATCAAGCCTTATCTGGCCAACAAGAAGGACAAGACGTTTGTCGATCGCTGGCTGTTGGAAAGGCCGCTGGAAGAGTTTTCGCAACCGTGGCGTCATGGACAAATGAATGTTGCGGAGCGCGTACTATTTGGCCAGCGCGTAGAAGCCGAGCGAGCGTCGATGCGACGGCACGTGAAGGACCTTTATCAACTGATCCCGCCAAATATCGATCGGTTTGTGTTCCTGTTTGACACGGCCGTACGAGGCCGCTCGCTGGAAACCGAGACCGGAACGTTGGGTGATGCGTTGGGGCGCGCGAATGAAATGCCCGCAATGGAATTGAAAGCCGATGCTGCGCCCGCGGAACCGCAGGCTGCGGCGGGAGTGGTAGCGGGTGCCGCGCCGGGGGCCGGCGGCGGTCGCGGACCGGCTGGCCGCGCCGCTGGCGGATTCGGAGGAGGTGGAGGCGGCAAGGGCGCAGAGCAGGAACGATTGGCCGAAAAGGCAAAGCAAATGGTGCCGGCTCGCGATGGACGCGCCTTGCGGAATCGTGAGGAAGCACAGCAGCGGGGTGAACTCCAAGACGCCGAGGCCGATAAGAAAAATGCCGCATCGGATCGTGCTGATTTCTATCGCAAACGCGAAGCCGACGAATCGCGAAAGCTCTATGAGAAACTCGACAAGACGCAAGAGTGGGCGGAGAACAACTACCACCACCTGACTATTGACCGGCAGAATCAGGCTCTCATCAACGTGAACGGTTTCTGGCGCGATGCGGCCGAATGGGAGCCCGGCGCGCCGTTCTTGTCACGAAATCTTGCGGAAGCCTCGTCCAGTTTTGCGGAAATGCTGCTGGCGATGGGGTTGACCGATCTGCCCTTTACAGCCGGAAAGCATGAGATGACGCTGGACGGCGTGAAGTTGACGATCAAGCCGGCCGGGCCGATGGTGGTGTACCACGAGGAAGTTCGCGATGCCAAGCAGGCGGCCGCAGGCGTGCCCGTGCTCGTTAGTCAGAACTTTTTCCGGCACAACGATCGCTATCGTCAGGAAAACAATGAACAGGTCGACAAGTTCGTCACCGAGGAATTCCTGACGCACGTCGTCTACGGCTGCCAGGTCGTCGTAACGAACCCGACCTCCTCGCGACAGAAACTCACCGTGCTTCTGCAGATTCCGCAAGGCGCAGTTTCGGTGCTCAACGGCCAGCAGACGCGTGCCGTCCAAATCAGCCTGGAGCCGTACCACACGCAGACGCTCGAATACCATTTCTACTTTCCGCTGGCAGGAAAGTTTGTGCACTATCCGGTGCAAGTCGCCAAGAACGAAGAGCGAATCGCCGCCGCCGCACCGTTCCAATTCAATGTGGTGGAGAAACCGACCAAGGTGGATACCGAATCGTGGGAGTACATTTCGCAAAATGGCGAGAATCAGCAGGTTCTGCAATTCCTCGAAACCCACAACGTGCAGCAGTTGAATCTCGACAAGATCGCATTCCGTATGCGAGATGCCGACTTCTTTGTTGCCGCGACGACGCTTCTGGCCAAGCGACATCTCTATCAACCCACGCTGTGGTCGTATGCGCTCATGCACAATGCGGTTCCCCAGGCGCGAGAATTCTTGCAGCATGCGGACGGGATTGTCAGTGAGTGCGGTGGTCGGCTGCAGAGCGCGCTTCTGGCTGTCGATCCGATCGTACGACGCTCTTTCGAACATCTGGAGTACAAGCCGCTCGTGAATCCGCGAGCCCACGCGCTGGGGAAACGGCGCCAGATTCTGAATGATCGCTTCCATCAGCAGTATCACCGGTTCCTGGAGCAATTGAGCTTTTCCCGCGAGCTCTCCGACGAAGACTGGTTGGCGGAAACCTACTATCTGCTCCTCCAGGATCGCGTGCCGGAGGCGATCGATGCGTTCGCGAAGGTCAAGCCTGAAAATCTCGCGACCAAGATGCAGTACGACTACTTCGTCGCTTATCTCGACATGTACACCGACGATGCGAAGAAGGCTCGGCAAATCGCTGCCAAATATGCCGACCATTCCGTTGATCGTTGGCGGGACGCGTTTCGAGCAATCCTGGCAACGCTGGATGAAATGGAGGGCAAGGGCCCGGCCGTGGTAAATCAAGAGGATCGGACGCAACAGCAAACTCAGTTGGCCGCAACCGAGCCTAGCCTCGATTTCCAGGTTGAAGCCAAACAGCTGTCGATCCGGTATCAAAATCTCACTGCCGTAAGGGTGAACTACTACCTGATGGATGTGGAGCTGCTGTTCAGCCACAACCCGTTCGTGCAGCAGTACACCGGCCAGTTCAGTTCCATCAAGCCAAATCAGTCAGTCGAGTTGCAGTTGCCCGCAAAGCAGAATGCGATGAAGGCTCCGATGCCTGAGGCGTTACACAACAAGAATGTGCTCATCGAAATCACCGGCGGCGGCCAAACCAAGACGCAAGCCTTTTACTCGCATTCGCTGGCAGTTCAACTGGTCGAGAACTTCGGGCAGCTCAAAGTAACGCATGCGGAAACAGGCAAGCTGATTCCGAAGGCCTACGTGAAGGTGTACGCCCAACTGCCCAACGGCCAAGTGCGTTTCTACAAGGACGGCTACACCGATTTGCGAGGGCGATTCGACTACGCTTCGCTGAACACGAACGAAATCGAGCAAGTGCAGAGATTTTCGATCCTGGTGCTCACCGAAGATGCCGGCGCCTTGGTCCGCGAAGCGGCACCGCCGAAACGCTAGCCGGCTGTCCATCGCGATCAAACCGATCTGTCGATTCGCCGTGGCGATGGTGATTCGACTTCGTCAGAACGACCTGATTCGTCCACGGTTTCCTGTGGCTGCAGTCTCCCTGTGGCCTTGCGGCCCCGATGTCACGCTCGGGTGAAGATCAAGGACGCTATCGGTTTTCCGTTGCCGCTGACTTCCCGGTAGCAGCTGGATATTTGGCCCGTTCGGCTCGCCATTTCGCCAACTCGTCGGCATTGTCCCGTGCGCGATAGAGCGAGATGACGCGATCGATTGCTTCGGGGATGCGCATTGCCGCCACGGCAGGAATCGTTTGCTCGCGCGCTTTCATTCCATGGTAGCCGTTGATCACGAACGATTCGGCTTCGTCATATTTCTTCTGGCCAAGCAGTGCACCGCCGAGTTGTGATTGGGTGTTGAACGTGGACCATTCGTCGGCGGCAGTTGTCTCCCGGATTTGCAGGCACTCCCTTAGCAGCGTTTCCGCCGTCGAATACTGCTCGCAGCCAAGCAAGTCGGTTGCGACTTGCGCGAGGACTCCAGCAAATTTCGGGTCGCCGGTTGGAAATCGCTTGCGTTGCAGTTCGATGAACTCGAGCGAAGCCCGCGACGCCTCGTCGCCTTTGTTCAGCTTCGCGTAAACAATTCCTAGATTCCGGAGTGTGGTGACTGTGTCAGGATGTGCGTAGCCGAGTTTGGTTTTACGGAGTTCGAATGACCGCTCAAAAAGCGGCAGTGCCTTATCGTGTTGACCAGCGGCGAAACATACGGCGGCGAGGTTGTTCATGCTGGTCAGCGTGTCGAGGTGATCTGGGCCGAGGGTTGATCGCATTCGTTCGAACGTTTGCTCGTAGAGCGGCACGGCCTCGTCCACCTGGCCGAGCGCGTAGTAGGCTGCCGCGAGGTTGTTCATGCTTGCCAGCGTGTCGCTGTGTTCGCGTCCAAACTTGGCTATCCGAAGGTCGAGGGTCTCGCGGTACAGTGGGATGGCTTTGTTGAGCTCCCCGGCAGCGTGATAGCCGACGGCGAGGTTATTCATGCTGGTGAGCGTGTCCGGATGGTCGCTGCCGAGTCGATCTCGCGCGAATCGAAGGGTTTGCTCGTAAAGTGGCAAGGCTTTATCAAGTTGCCCGGAGGCGCGCAAAGCTTCGGCAAGCGTTCCCATACTCGCGATGGTTTGCGGGTGATCCTGGCCAAGAATCGATTGTTGGGTGTCGACCGCTTTTAGGAGCAAGATCAAGGCTTGGCCAGCCTCGCCGAGTCCGAGCAAAGATGCGCCTAAGGTCCGTTGCATGCTGGCGACGTCCAGCGGGTCGCCGACGGAGTTGCTATCCAGTTCGGCGATCGCTTTGGTGAGGTTCATTTTCAGGGCATTTCGCAATGCTGCGATCGTTTCGTATTTCGCGTTCGGGTCGAGGCTGGTGAATACGGAGCCGAGAATCTCGTTTCCCTTTCGAGCGAAGCCGAGATTGCGTTCCGCTTCCTCCTTCGCTCGGCGCTCGCCGTCTGCTCGCTGTTGCTCGGCGATACGAGCGGCCTCTTTCGCATCGCGTTCTTCACGAGCCTGCTCGGCGTTCACGACGGCTTCGCCTTCAGCGAGAATGGCTCGCTGCATCTGCCAAAGGCTCGCGGTGAGGCCGGCCGAAAGTGTCAGCAGTACAGCGATGCCTGCGACCAGCAACTGCAGGCGACGTTTGCGCTGTTCCGCCTCGCGGACCCGTGCCTGTGCCTTCTCGGTTTCGGCTTGACGCAAACGCGATTCGACGTTGGCTCGATAAGTCGCGACTTCGGCGGCCACGGCCCTCGCATCGATGGGGCGGGATTCCCGGTCTGGCGCCAGGCACCGCTTTGCCAGCAGGATAAAGTCACTTTCCGCTTCACAAACTGCCAGCCTCGCGTGAACCTCGCTCAGGTCTGCGGCCGCCGCCATGTTGAGCGATTCTCGAACGGTGGTGCCCACGAATGCCGGGCGGCCGGTCAAGATCGATACCAGGATCGCTCCGAGAGCGAACACGTCGGCCCGCGCATCGACGCTTTCGCCACGCGCTTGTTCGGGAGCCATGTAGCCCGGGGTGCCCATCACAGTTCCGACTGCCGTGTGGCCGTCATCTTCCAGGCTCGTGTCGGGCTGAGTGTGGAATGAATCGGGTTCTGCCGCGCGGGCCCATTCTTTCGCCAGTCCCCAGTCCATGACTTGAACTTCGCCGAACTCGCCCAGCATCACATTGAGCGGTTTCAAGTCGCGATGGATGATGCCCCGGCTGTGTGCGAACCCGACCGCTTGCGCAATTTGTTCGAATACTTGCACGAACCGCGGCAAGTCCGTCTTCGCGTCGGGACGCGCTGCGAGTTCGTCGGACAAAGTTCGGCCGCGAATGTATTTCATGGACAGATAGGGTGTGCCATCGGTCAGGATGCCCATGGCATAGACCGGCGGAATTCCCGGATGAGGAAGCTGTGCTGTGATCTTCGCTTCGGTCACAAATCGCTCCGGGTTGGCGCTGGGCAGCAGCGTTTTGATGGCCACTTCGCGGTCGAGCGTCAGGTCTCGCGCGGCATAGACGCACCCCATGCCACCTCGAGCGATCTCTCCCACGATGGCGTAGCCTGGAATAGTTGGCCCGCAGGCCTGCGGGTGGGTTGAGGCGGCGAGCGTGATGTCGGCCTGATGCTGCCGCCCGGTCTCTGCACCGTCCAGCGTCGCCGGCGAAGCGGGTAAGGGTGTTTGCTCCGTGAGCAACCGATCGGTAGGAACGAACTCGGCAGTGCGCTCGGTGTCGGATAGGCGTCGATCGGGCATGAGATAATCTCGAGTCAGGCAGCGAGGCGGAATGCGAAAGATCAACCGAAAAGCGGTGGCGCGATTCTATCGGAAGGATGGACGAATTTCAGCACACGGTACAAGCCTTTGAGCACTGGGGAGACTGCCTGGGCTTCGCCTGAACGGTTTGACTGAGTTATCCCTTT
>JBJOLO010000496.1:0-8514 GCA_046045565.1 Planctomycetota bacterium
TGCTGTTCCAGCGAATAGGCAGTTGGTCAGCCATGCGGGCGAGCAGCACATTGCTCGCGGGATCGCCCCAGATCACCACATGGTTTCTCGCCACATCATCGTCCGTCACATCGCGGTCGGCTTTCACTTGAACTTGGCCGCGAAAATGCCGTCGCCACTGCTCCACAGCTCGATCCATCTCCTGCGTAACCCATTGCCCCACGATCGCATTGGCGGGCGTTGCCGTCGGCGCAACAAACAGAAAGCGATCCATGAATGCATCGTCGATGGGGCCCTGCAGGCCATGCCGCTTACGCAGCGAACCGGTGAGCTCGCCCACTCCCCACTTACCATCCGACTTCCCTCCTTGTCGACTTAAGGCCACACGCCATGATCCATCTGTTTCGTTACCCGGCACCGACAACTCCGTCCCGTCAATAACCATTTTCACCGCCGTCGCCACCGGAAGCGGTGAGTGCCCAGGTGGAAACTCGAGACTCAACGCCGTCACATTCTGTGTACGGAGCTGAATCGTGTCGGTCGGAGTACCGAGCAACTGGGCGGTTACTCGAGCCGGCTCTCCCCAGTGCTGCTGCAACCCGTCCACCGTCAACCAATGCATCCGGTTGTACTTCAGCGTGTAGGTCACAAAATCAATTCGCTGCGGGAATCGCTGACGACCGCGTTCCGCCAGACTTGCCATCCGACGCTCCACTTCGTCTCGCGCCGCCGGGTGGTAACTGTGCTTCGTATTGGGACCAATCACATGCGTCAACCGCATTCCTTCTCGCGCGAGTGCTTCCGCCATGATGTCGGCGGCTTGCTTCTGCACATCCTGGTCACCGCTGTAGGCCACCGTCGGACAATGGCGAAGATTGACGCACCAGTCGGTGCAATCGTACCAATGCCATAGTTTTTCCTCGAAGACCGTGGGCGTTAGCGTTTGCTGTTGGAACGATCGCAAGAATGCGGGCGTTTCGGAAAAACCGGCACCCGGATTGGCCGCGAACCAGCGATCCGCATAGTGCACGGCAAATTGCCAGGCAGCCGCGCCGCCCATGGAGAATCCACGGACGGAGATCCGGTCCTCGTCAATGCGATACGCGTTTTTCACCGCATCGAGGGCCTCCAGAACATCGACTTCTCCAGCAAACTTGAATGCGTTGTTGTAGCGTCCGTACGGATGCAGCACGAAGGTATCGGCCGGCACAAACGTGCCCGGATTGGCCGACCGGTCGCGAATGAAATTGTTCTCGGTAAGCGTTTCCCCTCGACCGTGAAACCAAAGATCCAATCGAAATCGTCCCGCTCCCCTGTCGGAATAACTTGCAGGCACGATCAACCCGAACGGCTGGATCGACTGATCGATTCGCGAACGGTAGCCTCGGACGACTAAACCGGTAGCCGTGGTCCAGGGCGCCTGTCCCGCCGCCAATTGTTCGGCGCGCTGCAGTCCTGTCTGCAGTAATCCCGCGGCGTCCTCGATCTCCTTCGGCTGGTAGAATTCCTGAAACCGCAGCGCGTCGTGCACGGCCTTGTAATAGATTTCGATGTCCGGCACGAGTGATTGAACGCGGGGTGATTGCTGCGGCAACCCGTCGATCGCGGCGCGAAGCTTCGCCAATCCCGCCTCCAGCGACTCGCGCTGCGCCGCGGGAACCTCGATTCCCAACTTCGGAAGACGCCGCACATTCTTCGGGTCGTTGTCCCCGGCACCGTCAGCCTGCAGCCGTACCGTCATTCCGGCAATCACGGCCAACACAACGCAAAATGACAGGAGCCCGCGCGCAACCCCCGATCGCACCATCATGCACCGACTCGCACCTCGACGCACCACGCGGCCCGCATGCGACCGATCCTCTGGACTTGGAACATCGCACAACGCATCCATCGCTGACCTGACGCTCATACCCTCTCCTCCCCGCCTGGCTGTACTCGGAGCTTCGTGATCGCGACGATACGCCGAGCTATCTCGCTGGGCTGGCTCGCTTGTCCGATTCACCTGGCTGTCGCCGCGAATGAAAGCGGAATATGCTACCGAGCCTCGTTGGCACTGTCGAGCATCAAGGCCGTGCAACAAGCTCGGCAAAAGAAAAGCATCGATCGCTGAGGATTGGCCACTCGCACTAGGGCGTTAGCTTTTTTCGTGCGTCGGTGCGACTTGGACCGGTTGCCCGCCATCGGCTGGAATCGGCCATGCCCAACCCGCGGTGAATCCGCCGTCTACGTAGATTGTCTGCCCTGTCATGAATGTGGCAGCTTGCGAGGCCAGGAAAATCGCGGCGCCGACCATATCATCAGGCACCCCCAGACGCCGCTGCGGCGTGTTGGCCTGCCCCCACGCCTGCATCGTCGGATCCGACCAGAGTTTGCGCGTCAGGTCGGTGAGTACGAATCCGGGAGCGATGGCATTCACCCGAACGCCCCGCCCGCCCCACTCCGCCGCCAGCGCTCGCGTCATCTGCACTATTGCAGCCTTGCTGATGGCGTACGGCAACACATTGGTTAGCGGGCGATCCGAATTCAAGGATGCAATGTTGATCTGGCATCCTTTCCCGCGGCGGACCATTTCGCGTCCTACGGCTTGCGAAAGAAAAAAAGCACCTTTGAGATTGATGTCGAGGATGTAGTCATAGTCATCCTCCGTTACGTCCAGCGCCGGCTTGCGACGGTTCACTCCCGCAACATTGACCAACGTATCGATTTCGCCAACCTCGTTCCGGCATCGAACTACCACCCGGACCAGTTGATCGACGCTCGAAACATCGCCGGCGATGGGCACGACGTTGCCGCCCTGCCCTGCCATTTCCTGAGCAGCCTTGGCCAGCGACTCCGCGTCTCGACTGACCACAACGACGGTAGCGCCCCGATCGGCAAAACCCTGAGCGATCGCGCGACCGATACCGCGACTTCCGCCGGTCACCAACACCACCTGACCGGCGACATCAAACAGAGGATCGGACATGGCCGGAACACCAATTCATTTCACTTGGCTTTCCTGAGTCCTTCCCGCCGCGATTTCGGAACCGAAATCCGGCATCACGCGTTGGAAAAACTCAGACGAAAAATCGAAATGTCGTGACGGCGAGCGACAGCTCACTTGGTTGTTTTCGAACCTTGCGTCGCATTGGCGCTGGCCGGAACCACACTGCCGCCGGACTTTGTCCGATCGCGGCGAGACAGCTTCGACGCATTGGTCGTGTTCGTCAAGAAATTGTCGTAAGGGGTTGATTCTTTCAAACGGTCAAATTCCTGATTCATCGCCAGACGAAGCTTCTTTTCTGAGACGTCTTTCGTGAGTTCCTGTTTCACCTGATCATCCATAGTCTCAATGACCGGTTTCGTGCGGCCTAGACATCGCAGGATAACGAATTTGTCTCCCACACCGATGATCGGTGAAAGTTCGCCCGCCTTTAACTTGAAGGCATGCTCTTCGACAAGCGGTTGGCCTCCGTAGCGGCGGATCGGCGGTACTTTGCCAAAGTTGGCTCGCGATGCTGCCTCCACGGAAAACTGGTTGGCAAGATCCCCAAACCTTGCTTCGCTGGGATTGCTACGCGCCTCCTCCCAAACCTGCTGCGCGGTGCGCTGATTCGCCAGCACAATGGCCAGTACTTCTACACGCTCGCCGTAGTTCGCCTCGAATGCCTTTTGCAAGTCTTCGTCATTGACTTGCGCATCGTCACCAACCAGCTTCTTGAGCGCGGCCGAAGGCCATACGACATCTTGCGTGTACAACTCCACGGTCACGCCGTCACGCTGCGTAATTTCTTTCAACCACGCGTCGATGTCCGGCTGGCCGTCTTTCTTCAGGTATCCGAAGGTATCCGCGGCTCGAGCGATCTCCTCATACAGATCGGACTCCTCGACCTTCTTGTTTCGCCGCCGCAACTCCTGCTCGATCATCTTGCGATGAATCTCTCCATCCAGCACCGTCGCGCCGTGGCGGGCAATGCATTCCTCGGACAGATCTTTCATGGAAATCGGCTGGCCGTTGATCAGGGCCGCCACACCCGGATGCTTCTTTTGCAAGGCTGCATCGTTGAACACATTGACCAACTGCGATTCTTTCTGCAATTGGCTGAAAATGTCGGCCGATACCGTCCGCAGCTTCTGATCGCGCAACCGATCTTCCAATCGCATCTTTGCCGCCGACAATTGATCGCCACCCAAAACGCGACCCTCGATCTGCTCCTCGCACTTCAAGATCACATACTGCCGAGCCGAATCGCCCTGCTCTTTACCTACTTCAATCACCGACGAAACTTGGCCGGGCTTCATGGCGAATGCGGCCTTCTCCAGCGCCGGGTCGCCCAAATGCTTCCGGATTGGAGGAACCACTCCCATCACGCTCGCACTCGGATCCTCTGACTGGTCTTTGGCGAGCGATTCAAATTTTTCGGGATCCGCCTTCAGCTGTTTGTGAATCTGTTGCGCTTTCTCCCGCTGCCGCACAGCAATCAATCGAACGCGCACTTGCGGGCCGTACTCGGACTCATACGCTTTCTTCATCTCGTCATCGGAGATCTCGATTTGCTCATGAGCCAACCGTCGCAAGGCAAGCGTCGGCCAGATGATTTCCCGTTTGTATTCCTGGGGCGAAATGTTCCGCTCTTCGGCGAGCAACTTCAGCCAGCGTTCTACCGAGAGGCCGAACTTGTTGGCGATTCGCGAAATCTCATCATCCACATCTTTGTCCGTGACGATGATGTTCGTCTTCTTGCACGCCTGGAGAATCAAATGCTTGTTGATAATCGTCTCCAGCACCTCTTTGCCGTAGCGATTCACGCACTGCTTGGCCAGATCCTGTCGTGTAATCTGTTCGCCATCCACCACGGCGACAATCTTGAGCTCCGTCGACTGCGAAGCGGCGACGGGTGCGTTGTGTTCGTTTTCCGCAGCCGACTTTGCGGATTTTTGCGATGCCGCAGCACCAGCCTGCGACTTCGAGGCACTCGATGATGACGCAGCGCCTTTCGCTGCAGTTGCAGGACTGGCACCACCGCCGGCTTTGGTCGCAGGCGCAGACGCCTTTGCGGCAGTGGAAGTGCCTTTGCCCGCAGATGGCGCAGAACCGGTTGATGTCCCGCTCTTCGGTCCCGGTGTTTGAGCGTTCGCAGACTCCGGACCGGACCAACGGTGGACACCCCAGCCCAATCCGGCAGCCAGAACGATCGTCATTCCCCACGCCCCCCACTTCCAAGAATCGGGGGACCTGCCATTACCAGTTGTTTGGCCGCTGTTCTTCACCGCGAAATCCTCCTTGATCTCGTTCGTCCAGGCTCTCCCTGAGCCTCCGTCGTTGCGAAAGTCGGGGGAGTATAGGTAGGAGGCGAAGAACAGGTCAATAGAAATCGACATCGCCGAACCTGCTTACGAAACCGCCCGCTCGCAGTAACTCGGCTGCATGGCTTGCATATCCTTCTTGCGTGCAATTCCTCCTCGCGAATGAAAACGCCATTGCCACCGCGAGGCTTCCCAACTAAACGTAAATGCCTGTCACGTGTCGCGCTGCCATGCTTGCAATGCAAGCATGCGTTGTCAGCTGGCCGTGTCAGGCGACCTCCGCGTCTTACCGCCATTTGATCGTTGTCACTTCGACAGCAGCCCAATCAACATCCAGACCAATCGACATCCACATCGCTTCGTCAGTCAAACCTTTGCACCCTGCTTTGCTGACGTCACGGTTCAGTTAAAGGCATCAACCTGTCCCGCACATCCGCCACCACGACGCCTTGGCACCAGTCGGCCGCATTCGGAACCTGCTGCGGTTTGCTCGCCGCACTCGGCTATACCGCCGCCAACATTTGCTTGCGGGCGGTATCGCATTGCGATCCGGTTTGGGTCTCTGCTGTGAAATCAGTTCCCACCGTCGTGCTCGCCGCACCTTTGCTCTTATTGCGTGCACGCCGCGGCCAGGGTGTTTGGCCGCATCGCCGAGCTCTTGTTTCGCTGATCCTCGCCGCCTTAGCCGGACAACTGATCGGGAACGTCGTGTTCCAATGGTCGCTAGGAATCGTCGGACTGGCGCTTGCCGTTCCTGTCTGCCTGGTTGCCCAGATCGCCGGCAGCGCGGTGCTCGGCCGTATCTTCCTGCAGGAATCGATCACACCCCGCATGGCGATCGGCGTGGTGATGCTGGTCGCGGCTAGCACCATCTTTTCATTCAGCGCCGAGGACGCCTACCGTTCGGTCACGCAAGCACTATGGACCGACGCGATGCCGCGCTGGAAGTTAGCGCTGAGCGTCGGCGCCGTGTGCCTCTCCGGCCTGTCCTATGCCTGGCTGGGATTAGTGATTCGTCGCGGAACGACCCCCGACGTTCCGATCGCATCCACGCTCTTTATCGTCTGCATCGCCGGAATGATCTCGCTCGGCATCCTGAGTCCGATGCGGATCGGTTGGGCAGGCATCCGTCAAACGGCGATCGAGGACCTGGGAATGATGATCCTGGCGGGGCTTTGCAATTTCGCGGCCTTCTATTCACTCACGAAGGCACTGCAGCTCACGTCACTGCTGTACGTGAACGCACTGGGTGCATCTCAAGCTATGCTGGCGGCGATAGCCGGCGTGGCCTTGTTTCAGGAGGCAGCCTCGCGGAGTCTCGAAATCGGAATCGCACTGAGCGTCGTCGGCATACTGCTGATGAGTCGCACGCGGCGCAAGCCGAGCACCTGACGGTCGCTGTCTCGCGCAGCAACTCAGCTTCGTTAGCTCAACCCCGCTCCAATGGTCCCGATCGTCATGGGCATCGAGTCACCAAGCCGGTGATGGGTGAGCGATGCGAAACTCACGCGGTTCTACTGACCGAGATAGTGATCGGCTTCAAAGGCTGCGCGGCGTCGGACAGGAGAGCTGTCGCTTGAGCCGATCACGCTATCGGCTTCGTTCACGCCGGCCTCGACCAGGTTCTGATTATTCAGGAAGATGTCGTCGTTCAGAAACCGGCCTTTTATTAAACGCTGAATGTGTCCATCTTCGAACAACACATTTTGAACGCGCCCACCGTGATTCAGGCTCATCCGACCCGGCTGAGACTTACTCGGCGTATCGGCCACGATGGCAAAGGTGGGCCGATGATAGTTTCGCTGCCCGACATACTGATTTCCGCGACGAACTCCCAGGTAGTTGCCGTAGCTGGGCGACATCTGCGCCCACAGATGCTGTTGCAGGGCTTGATCGTCACTGTTGTCGATCTCATCCCATGTCGGCACTCCCAGCCATTTGCCAGGCTCCTGTGAAACGGGACTGCCACCGCAAATCAGATATTGTTGGTCGGTGAGGTATTCGTCATGGACGAGCGTCCCGATCACGGTGCCTGCGACGGCTCGTTTTCCGGATTCAGGAATGTAAGGCAGGTAGCCGAAAAATCGGTCGCTGTACGATTCCAAAGCTTTGCCGATCCCCAGCAGGTGTTCGCCACATGCGGTGAGACGGGCTTTCTCGCGTGCATTCATGAGTGCAGGCAGGAACATGACGCCTGCCCCCACCAGGATGACCGCGGCGACGATCAAATCGAAGGCCGAAAATCGGCGTCGTGATGCCGATTCCCCACGCTGCTCGGACAAGCGAACTTCTGCGTTCGTGTCCTCCGCCCTCAATCCGGCCTCGTCATCGATGTGGCCTGGGCATTCACTCGGGACTTGGGAAAAAATCCAGTCGCAGGTTCGCACCGCCAAACCTGACGGCGGTTCTTCGTGCCCATGATCGGATGCCAGCAAATCGAGGTGTCCCTTTAATGCCGACAGGTCTTGGCTCAACTGCGGGTCGCGATCGACCCAGGACTGCACTAACGCGTGATCCTCATCCTCCAACGCGTCGCTCAGATATCCCAACAGATTGGCTCGAATCGAATCTCTCATGGCTCTTCGTTACGATTGTTCCAGATTTCGTTAAGCTTCAACACTGCGGTGTGCAGACGGCTTTTGACCGTGCCGACCGGAATGCCCAGCACGTCAGCTGCATCTCGATATTTCATTCCTTGATAGTAGACCAATGCCACCACGGACCGCAGCATCTCGGGCAACGAATCGACAGCCTGACGCACCCATTCTTTCCGCTCCATGCCGTCGACGTTCGCAAACGGATCGGGAGTAGAACTGACCAACAGGTCCACCATCTTCCCGACATCTTCGTCACGCGACTTTTGCTGATCCAGGCTAATCATGCGATGTCGCCGATTTCGACGCTGCGAATCGATCGCCTGATTGGTAGCCACGGTGTACAGCCACGGCCGGAATTTCCGACCCGCCTCGAACTGATCCCGCTTCAGATGGATTTGCAGGAACGTCGCCTGAAACACATCCTCGGCCGCCTCCGCATCGCCCAAATACCGTCGCAGGTAACTGTACAGTTCCCGCTCGTAGCGATGCACCAGTTCTTCGAACCACGCCCGCTCACCCGTCTCTCGGTACCGGACCAAAAGGTCCTCGTCCGACATCGGGGATCCGGGGGCGGCGTCAGTTTCGATCATTTCCAGCGTGGCAAACATAGAGTTCTACGGATTGAGAGAAGAAAGGTTCGGAAGGGAACTTT
>JBJOLO010000568.1:0-6469 GCA_046045565.1 Planctomycetota bacterium
GAGCCATGCACCCCATGACACCGAGGATCTTTTCCGGATGGCGCTGCTTGAGTTGCCGCAGTCGGCCCAGGGCGCTGTAGGTCTTGTTCTCCGACTGTTCACGAACACTGCACGTGTTGAACAGGATGGTATGCGCCTCTTCCAGCTTCTGCGTCAGCCCGTACCCTCGCTTGCGCAGGCTGGCAACCACCATTTCGCTGTCAAGGACATTCATTTGACAGCCGACGGTTTCGATATAGAGATTCTTCATTCGTTACGCCGCTTTTTGCTCTTTCGATTCGGCTTCGCCCTGCTTGCGCGACAGTTCTTTTTGTCTCTGTTCGTTGGCGACTTGCTGCTGTAGTTCCGCAAGCACCACACGGCGATGACTTTGCAGCAATCGCACGAAAGACATAACCGCCAAGTAGCCGGCAAGGGCAAAGATTACGATTTCCCAGTTGGACATGGGTGTTCCCCGGACCGTGCGGGGCTCGAGCTTATGTTACCATGCGCGGCGAATCGACCGCGAGAGGGTTCGTCGGTCGCAGTCGCCCGTAGCCACTTTCCCACATGGACTTGGGGGATCCCCCCTCGACCACGGCGTTCTCCCGCATACGACCTACCGCACCGGCTTCCAGGCCGGTCGAGTCGGAGAACTGTTTGTCGGACGTGTTCCTACTTGGACTGGGGGTTCTAATGACGGCAGTTCTCGTGGAGCTTGCTCGTTACCCTCCAATGCCTGTGCTTCTTCATCCTGCGGGACATCCACCACGGTTGGACGTTGTCCTTTGCGAGCAAACCACTGTTCCTGCGTGGAAGCCTTGCGATGGAGCAGAAGATCGTGGCTCTGCTCGATTTCACGGTCGTCGGAGGTCGTGAAACGAACCACCAGTTTTAACTTTCCAGTTCGTGGAACAGGGCCCGAAAAGCGTAACGGCAGGTAGATACCCCGGCCTTGTTTCGGGCTGCGCAAATACTGTCCTGTTTCATGCGGGTCGAGTTGCCAAGCACCAACCTGCGTTTGCTCGCCCGCACGTCGTGGATCGTTCAGTTCCACGGACACGGCTCCGGCGATGGGTACATAGCGGCCTCGATCATCGCGAGGCTCCAACACCAAGAGTAAACCGTCGTCACCCGGCAGACCGTCGAAATCAGCCGATTGCGTCAGAATGGGATTGATGTAGATCTCTTCGACCTGCGCGAGGGCCTCCCCATTCGCAGACCCAAGTCCCTCGTCGGCAGCGGACTGTTTCGAAGCCCGTTCAGGAGGCGGAACGAACTCAGGCTCCTCCGGCGGCGACTCCGTCTCTCGAGCAGGCTCGGGAAGCGATTCGGGCACTGTTCGTCGCTCTGCCGGTGTTGGCTTGGTCGTCTTCGCGGCTCCTTGCTTCCCAGGCGACCCCATATCGATTTGGGGTTCCTCTAGTTCAAAATCGAACTCCGGATGCGGGATGCTTGGTGAGCTCGATGACTTGCCGGCGCGAACGCGATCATTTCGCGTTCCATTGCCATTCGGCTTACGCAGTTCATCCACCTGCTGCTTTAAATACTCGTTTTCCTCTTCGAGCCGCTGGCACTCGTATTGCCAGTCATACAACTGCTCCTCAAGAAAACGCTTCTCTGCGTTCGACGCTTCAAACCAGACCGAATTCCGAGGATTGCCTTGGCAACCAGCCAGCAGCAAGCCGGAGAGCAGAGTGCAAACGACCATCCATCCGGCATGACGGTTGCGCAGTTGATGAGATCGTCGAAACGATTGCACGTGATCCTCCCTGATCCGGTGCGATGATTCGTCGTGACGGAAGGTCACTACGTTTTTCGCTCGTCCATTCGCTCTAACACTCGATCAATCAACCGATACTCAAGCGATTCTGCTGCGGTCATAAAGCAATCGCGATCGGTATCCTTGACGATCTTGTCAATCGGATGTCCCGTGTGTTTGAGCAGGATCTGATTCATTCGTTCCTTCACACGACGGAACTCACGGGCATGAATCATGATTTCCTCGGCCGTACCTTGCATTCCTGCCAGGGGCTGATGAATCATGATTCGCGCGTTGGGCAGCGCATAACGCTTACCGGCCGCACCGGCGGTTAACAATACGGCTCCCATCGACGCGGCCTGACCGATGCAATAGGTTGCCACATCACAGGTCACGAACTGCATCGTGTCGTAGATCGCCATGCCAGCACTAATGCTGCCGCCGGGCGAGTTAACGTACAGATGGATGTCTGACTTCGGATCTTCCGACTGCAGGAAGAGCATTTGCGCGACGATGGAATTCGCAACTTCGTCGTTGACTTGAGACCCCAAAAAGATAATGCGATCCTTGAGCAAACGGCTATAGATGTCATACACGCGCTCTTCGCGACCGCTTTTTTCGACGACGTAGGGAACGATAGGCATGGGAGATCGAAACTCCATTAGGATTTGACGAAGCTATCTGTCCTCGGATGCACTGCCCTCGGCTGGCTTCCACTTCACTATTTCGAATCTTCGACGTCGACCGGCGGTTTTGTCAGGATGTCATCGACAACGCCGTAAGCTTTCGCTTCTTCGGCACCCAGGAAGAAATCGCGATCGGTGTCTTTGGCGATCCGCTCGAGCGGCTGCCCGGTATGAGCCGCGATGATGCGATTGAGGTCTTCTCGATTGCGGAGAATCTCGTTGGTCTGAATCTCGATGTCGCTGATTTGTCCACCGACACCGCCGTACGGTTGATGCATCATGACGCGTGCATGGGGCAGGATGTATCGCTTACCCTTCGTGCCTCCGCAAAGCAAAACGGCAGCACCGCTGGCGGCTTGGCCGACGCAGTAGGTTGCGACGGGACAACTCAAAATCTGCATCGTATCGTAGATCGCCAGCGTCGCCTGGACTTCGCCGCCCGGCGAATTGATGTAGAAATGGATTTCTTTCCGTCGGTTTTCGCTCTGCAAATAGAGCAGTTTCATCACGATCTCGATGGCGTTCCCGCTGTAAATCTCCCCTTGCAGGAAGACGATACGGTTTTCGAGCAAGAGGTCGCCCAGCGTCATTTGCCGCTGTCGCTGATAGGACTGATGCGAGTAAGAATCGAGAAGTGGAATCGGTCCGTTCCGGTTCATGCTGACCCAAGCTCCTTTTCCGTTCGATAGTACGATCTGGTATGGGCTTCGAATCGTGTTCGTTCTGCCACGATGCTACCAAGACTTGCCTGGAGCGGGATTCGTCATCCTGAGAACGACATGAAGCGGTCCTTCGGATGACCTGGCGCGGATCGCCAACGCGAATCTTCACTCAATCCAACAAATCGCGATCGCGAGATGAACACACTCCCTTGCTGTCTTGATTGGCTCTCCGTCCCTGGTCAATCGCAGGGGCTGTCCAGCCCCTGGTTTCATTTCGCTATTTTAGATTTCGGCTCATGCAGATCGCCGTGACTCGCCTCACTGTTGGCTTAGAACATCTGCTTGCAACATCCATGTCTCGGCGTATCAACGTGTTCGCATCTCAGGCGCACCCGAAAGCGTTTTAGCGACGATCTTCCTGCCGCGGCAAGGTCTCTGCCGCTTCTCCGTGCTTTGCCTCGGGGATTTCACTGTCGTCGCGTCCGCCTCCCAGGGCGACGTCGACCGCAGCGATGTTATCAGCCTTTGGCTCAAACGGAACCTCGCGGAACTCTGCGGCACCTTCGATTAGGTTGATGACTTTACGCTCGATAATCTGGTTGCGGAGCGTATCCATCTGCCCCTTCTTCTCCAGGCGGGCGCGAATGCGACGTGGCGATTCATCTTGCTGTTCGGCGATCAACGCGATTTCATCGTCGTAGTCGTTCGGCAGCGCATCGATCTTTTCGTCTTCGGCAATCCGCTCGAGGATGAAATGCTCTTTCAGTGCCCGTTCGGTCGAGGCAACGCTGTTTTGCCTCAACTCGTTGGCATGCTGACGAATCGCTTCCTGGCTGAACCCGGACGCCTGCAGTTCCAAAATGGCTCGTTCCAATTCCCGCCGAGCCTGTCGACGCAGCATTTCGGGTGGCAAGGCCAAATCGGCCGAAGCGGTCAAGCTCGCCGTGATTTGTTGCCGGACTCGCTGCTGCTGGTGATACTTCAACTGCCGCTGCAATTCTTCAGCGACTGCTCCACGCAACTCATTCTCGTCAGCAAACCCACCGATGGTGTCCAAGAACGTGCGATTCAATTCGGGCAACTCGACCTTGGTGATGTCGTTCACTTCGACGATCACATCGACTTCTTTTCCCCGAATCGATTCGTTTGCGGCATCTGGACTGATTTTCGCTTTTACGGTTCGCTTTTCGCCAACTGCAGCGCCGATGATTGCTGCGTCAAAGCCTTCGATGCGGCCGTCCTGGAAACTCAGCACGGGACGAACATCGATCTGTTGACCGGCCAGAACGGCAACGCGATTGCCGTCCAATTGCACCTCCAGATTGGCCGTAATGGTATGCCCTTGCTCAACAGGCCCCGCAGTCGAAATACGCTGGCCGTAACGAGCCAATAATTTGTGCAGATATTTGGTGATTTCCTGCTCGGAATAATCCCGGACCGGACGCTCGAGCTTCAGTCCTCGCCAATTCGGCAGATCGAATTCAGGTCGGACTTCCAGGTCAAATTCGAAGGTCATGGGACCTTCGTCCGGAATGGCCACCGCCTCCATGTCCAGCGATGGTTCGCTGATCGCCGTCAGTTGGTGCTCTTCGTTGATCTGGGTCAGGCTGTCCATCAACAGCGAGCCCTTGATTTGGTCGGCAACCTCCTGGCGAAAGCGGCTTTGCACCAACTTGTGCGGTGCGCGACCGGGTCGAAAACCCGGCACAGCGGCTTTCCCGCGCAGATCGTCAAATGCACGCTTGCGGTACCGTTCAATATCCTCACGGGAAACCGTAACGATCACGTGACGCTGGCAAGGACTCGGCTTCTCGATCTTTACTTCGAGATTCAACCGCTCTTTGGTTTCTTCCGCCGTGGTCTGGTCTTCGAGCTCGGTTTGCGATTCGGCCATAGCTATCTTGATTCCTCGAAATTCTCGGCGATCGTGACTTGTCCTATCGTGAATTCCACTTCCCGTGCGAACCGGATTCGCACCGCGAAGAGGATTCTCTAGCGAAATTGACGCACCCGCAGATCTGCCGAAAACAGCTTGCGGAGGGGGGAACGCGGCAAAAGCGAGAGCGGGTGATGGGATTCGAACCCACGACAACCACGTTGGCAACGTGGTGCTCTACCAACTGAGCTACACCCGCGATTTGAGCGTTCCTATTTCGTTCGGCCGTGCAGGCCGGTGATTTTCAGCCTACATTCAACATAGATCACCGGGCACGGAACGCTGGATTATAGGGTCGCACAAGGCTCTTGCAAGGGCAATGGGGGAGGCGATTCGGGACCGAATATATCTGATTCGTCGATCGTCCCGATCGCGACGTGCAAAACCGCGTGGTATTCGTCAGCATCTGAGCACCACTCACCGTGCGATCGCCCCCCCTGTTTTCGGCCTCACGCGGCGGTATTCTGCGTCTCGCACCGGAAAGAGCGAAAAGATGCAAGCCATTACTGCAATACAACTTACAGCACACTTCTTCTTGCCGCTGCTCTTCTCATCCGTCCGCGATCTATCCTGCCGACGTCAGAAGTCGTCTTGAGCAGCGTGTCCGAAGTGACGCGTGGTGTTTTTGCATTTCGTTCGCGATTTTGACTGCTTCGTGCAGTGGAATATTCGTTAGACGGCCGAGTGGTTCGCCGCCGGGCTGAAAAGTCCCGAACGGGATCAACAACCTGATCGGGCGTGTTGCTCGCTAGCAACGTCCTCGCACCCGATCGGACAACTCGGCCACGAGAAAGAAAGAACCGGTGACGCAGATCAGATCGTCAGGCCCGGCCAATCCACGGGCACGAGCCCACGACTCGTCGGGTGTATCACAGACGAGAATGTCGGGGGTCTGGATTCCTCTCGCCATTTTCCGTTTCCGGGCATCGTTGGCGAGTTCGTTCGGATCGGCGGCACGAGCGTTTTTCGTGAATCGAGTGAAAATCAGCGTATCGAAATGGGTAACGATCTGATCAAGCATTCCCGCGATGTCCTTATCCTGGCTCGCGGCGAACACAATTGCGCGGTGGCGGTAACGCTTAGGAGGAATCGATTCAAGGAGCGCTTGGATTGAAGCAACGTTGTGGGCGACATCCAAGACAACCGTCGGGGCCTCGGACACGATTTCAACTCGGGCCGCGCACTGTGCGACCGCCAAGCCGGTCCGGATCTGTTGCTCGGAGAATGCCCAACCTGCATCGACAAGACGATGAATGGCTGCAATCGCGGTCGCCGCATTGGCCGCCTGATGGCGGCCTCGCATCGTGATCGGGAGATTCGTGAGCGTGGTGAACTTGGATCCTCGCGGCTCACGATACGTCATCCAACCCGCGACGCGTGCATCGATCGAAACCACTGCCTGCGAGGAATTCTCCTCAGGCGAGGACGGCATGGCGGCACACTG
>JBJOLO010000639.1:0-4205 GCA_046045565.1 Planctomycetota bacterium
CGCCCTGTCATTCGCGTTATTCGCAGCCATTTTGTTCGCAGCCATTCTGTTCGCAAATACCGTCCACGCGCAACCATCTGCTCCGCAAGTGGCCGCTGCTCCGCAAGCGGTACCGGCCCCCGAGGAACCTCAGCTCAGTCCCGCGTCGGATGAAGCCGAAAAGTCTTTACAAGGCTTTCGCTTGCCTCCCGGCTTCAAGGGCTCGGTCTTCGCCGCCGAACCACTCGTGGGAAATCCGGTTGCCTTCACCATCGATGGCCGCGGTCGCGTCTTCGTTTGCGAATCCTATCGCCAGGAAAAAGGAATCGAGGACAACCGCAACCATGGCCATTGGCTCGATGACGATCAAGCCGCTCGAACGGTTGAAGATCGCTTGCGGTATCTCCAGAAGCACCTCGGTGACAAACTAATCAGTTACACGCGCCATGACGATCGCATTCGACTGCTGCTCGACACCGACGGGGATGGAAAGGCCGATTCGGCTTCGGTGTTCGCCAACGGCTTTAACGGCATCGTCGACGGGACGGGTGCCGGAGTGTTGGTGCATCGCAATCAGGTGTATTACACCTGCATCCCGAGTTTATGGATGCTGGGCGACGAAGACCACGATGGCCGGTCCGATTCGAAAAAAGCGTTGCAATCGGGATACGGAGTTCGCTATGCATTACGAGGCCACGATCTGCACGGACTGACCGTCGGTCCTGACGGACGGATTTATTTTTCGATTGGCGATCGCGGCTTTCATGTCGAGACCGAGGGACGCGTTTGGGCGAATCCCGAGTGCGGTGCGGTATTCCGCTGCGAACCCGATGGCAGCCACTTTGAAGTGTTCGCCTACGGACTTCGCAATCCGCAGGAACTGGCGTTCGACGATCACGGCAACCTCTTCACGTGCGACAACAATTCCGATAGCGGCGACCAGGCGCGCTGGACCTGCATCGTGGAAGGCGGAGACACCGGATGGCGGATGTCGTACCAGTACCATCCCGAGCGGGGCACCTTCAATCGCGAGAAAATCTGGCACCCGTTTCGCGATGATCAACCGGCCTACATCGTGCCGCCGATCGTGAACATGGCAAGTGGTCCGTCCGGCTTGGCATTTTATCCCGGCACAGGACTCAACGACCATTTTCGAGACCGGTTCCTGCTTTGTGATTTCCGAGGCAGCCCGGGCGGCAGCGGGATCCGCTCTTTTCGAGTACGGGAAAAGGGCGCTTTCTTCGAAGTGGTGGATGCTGAGGAAACGTTTTGGAAAATCCTGGCGACCGACGTCGAGTTCGGTCCGGACGGGGCTGTCTATGCGTCCGATTGGGTTGATGGCTGGACGGGGCTGAACAAAGGGCGCATCTATCGATTCAGCGTGCCGGAGACGGAAAACGATCCTCTCGTGAAGGAAGTCCGCAGCCTGCTTGCCGAGGACCTTGGCAAACGCAGTCGCGAAGAACTGAAGAAGTTGATCGCGCATCCTGATCGCCGTATCCGTCAGGCTGCTCAATTTGCGTTCGTCGATCAACAAGCCGTCGCAGAGCTACGTGAGATCGCTTCCTCAACCGGATTGGAAACGCGTGCTCGGTTACACGCGATCTGGGGATTGGGGCAACTGTCTCGGGGACAATCGGTCGCCGCCAAGCCGAGTGCCGAAGCGCTGGCAACTCTGCTGACGGACGACGACGCCGAAGTGCGAGCACAAACCGCACGGGTCCTGGGCGACATTCCTGAAGCCGCTCCGTTTGACTCGTTGTTGCGATGCTTAAGCGACGATGCGGCTCGCGTGCGCTATTTTGCCTCGGTGACGATCGGAAAGATGCAGCGTCGCGAAGCGATCGGGCCGCTCATGACGATCCTTGCCGCGAACGATAACCAAGACCCTATCCTGCGTCACGGTGCGATCGTCGGCATGGCACGCTCTGCAGGTTGGAGCCTGAGCACCCCGTTGGATAACAACTCGAACTCCGTCAACCGTTCCGGAAGCAGCCGACAAGAGGTCATCGCTGCGATTGCCGAGTCCGTTCGAAATCCATCGTCGGCCGTGCGTCTTGGTGCCGTCGTGGCACTACGCAAGCTGCGTGCACCACAGGTCGCCGGTTTCCTGCAGGACGGTGACGAGCGTGTGGTCGCGGAAGCAGTCCGTGCAATCCATGACGAACCGATTCCCGAAGCGATACCGATGCTCGCCGCCATGAATCCGGCGGGCACTGCCTCCGATGCCATCCTGCGTCGGGTACTTCACGCGAACATGCGATTGGGCGATGCGGATGCTGCGGCCCGCATTTGCAAGATTCTTGCTCGCAACGAAGTCACCGAAGCCATTCGCGTGGAGACGCTGGGGTGGCTAAGCAATTGGGACAAGCCCACGAAGCGAGACCTGATTCTCCACATTTGGTCACCGCTTGAACCTCGCGACAAGGCCGCCATCATTGCGGCGCTGCGGCCGGTGTTGCCAGCGCTGCTGGCTCAGCCCGGCAAGGTGCCGCTCGAAGCCGCAAGGCTCGCGGCTCAACTCGGTATCGGCGAGGTCGGCCCCGCATTGCGGGAGATCCTGGCGGATGCTTCGCAGTCACCGCGGATGCGAGCCGATGCACTCGTTGCGCTGGCAACGCTGAAAGACGGACAATTGGACGGTTTGATTGCAACTAGTCTCCAAGACCCAAAGCCGATCGTCCGCGCAACAGCCCGCCGACTGCTGAGCGAATCGAAACCCGCTGATGCCCTGCCCTTGCTCGAACAAGCCTTGCAGTCGGAAGATCGCATCGAGCGGCAATCGGCGTACGCAGCACTGGGAAAAATCAACGGAGAGGCCGCTGATGCGCTGCTTGCCAAACAACTCGACTTGCTGCTCGACGGAAAAGTGCCGGCCGATTCGCAACTCGACCTGCTCGATGCGACCGCCGCGAGAAAAACCGAGCAGCTCGAACAAAAGCGGAACGCGTACGAATCGCGACGGCCGGCTGATGATCCGTTGGCTGCATTCCGCGAGACACTCGCTGGCGGCGACGCGGAGCGCGGTGAGCAGATCTTCTTCGAACGGGCTGAAGTGTACTGCGTTCGCTGCCATCGCGTGAACGGTCGTGGAGGCGATGTCGGTCCCGAGTTGTCCAAGATCGGCGCTGACAAGAAACGCGACTACCTGCTCGAGTCGATCGTCACCCCCAACAAACAGATCGCCAAGAATTTCGAATCGGTGCTGATCGTCGATGATCGGGGGCAAGTCTTCTCGGGAATCGTCAAAGCCGAAAATGACCAGCAACTGCAACTCGTGACGGCGGAAGCCAAATTAGTGACGATCGCCAAATCGAAGATTGAAGAGCGTCGCGAGGGCAAATCGGCGATGCCCGAGGACCTCGTGAAGAAACTTTCCAAACGCGAGTTGCGAGACCTGATCGAGTATCTCTCGAGTCGCACGGGGCAGGAAGCCGGTGGAACGGGGCAATAAGCCGGCGGAACGGAAGCAAAGCCGGCCGCTCGCGTCGACGATCCGCCTGATCGCGGAACGTCACTCGCCGAACGTCGCCTTGTGCCGCAGTTCGTGGTGGTAATGTTGAGCAAAGCGGTGCGCTTCATCGCGCACGTACTGCAGGAGTCGCAGTGCGTATGAGTGTCGGCTGAGTCGCACAGGGTCGGGTTGATGCGGCAAGAAGATCTCTTCTTCTCGTTTTGCCAAGGAAAGAATCGCCGGCGGCCGGATCTGCTGCGCTTCGAATGCGGCGAGGGCGGCATTGAGCTGGCCTTTGCCGCCATCGATGAGCAGGATGTCTGGAAACACTTCGGAGTCGTCGGACAGTCGCCGAAAGCGGCGCGACACCACTTCGTAAATGCTGCGGAAGTCATCCACGCCGTCGACCGATTTAATCTTGAAACGTCGATAGCCGGGCTTGAACGGTAAGCCATCGATGAACTGCACAAGGCTTGCGACCGTCTCCGAACCTTGCAGGTGTGCGATGTCGACTCCCTCGATCGTGCGCGGGGTATCGCTGAGCTTGAGTACCTTACGCAGTCCGGCGAGCCCCTTCTTCGGATCGATGTAGAACACCTCGGGTTGTTCGTGCGTCTCGAGTTCACCGCGGTCATCCAGACGCTCCAGCATCTGAATTTCATCGCGCAACCGCGCGGCTTCTTCGAACTTCAGTGCTTTTGATGCCGTCAGCATCTCCGCGTGCAGTTGCGAAAGCAGATCGCGTTTTCGCCCTTCAAGGAACATCTGCAAT
>JBJOLO010000665.1:0-3296 GCA_046045565.1 Planctomycetota bacterium
ACTTGGAGCCCGATCTGACGACGTTGCGGATTGCGAGCTGGCTGGAGCGGTCGGCGATGGTGTTGTGCCATGTGCGCAACGAGAAGACGCACGAGCCGGTCTCGGTGGCGCCGCGGTCGATTTTGCATCGGCAGATGGCGGCTGCATCCGACTTAGGATTCGAGGCGATGGCGGGATCCGAGTTGGAATACTATCTCTTTACGCAAAGTTATCGCGATGCTGCCAAGTTGCGGTACGCCGAAGAGGTATTGGAGCCGGTGGGGTGGTACCTGGAGGATTACCACATTCTTCAGGGGACGCGGGAGGAAGCGTTTCATGCGACCGTGCGTCGACATCTCAAGAATTCCGGCATCGCCGTCGAATGCACCAAAGGCGAGTGGGGCAAGGGCCAGCACGAGCTGAACGTGCGGTATGCGCCCGTGCTGCAGATGGCGGACCATCACGCGATTTACAAGCAGTGCTTGAAAGAGGTCGCCGATCAGTTGGGCATCAGCGTGACGTTCATGGCAAAGTACGCCGAATCGCGGGCGGGTTCGAGTTGCCATGTGCATTTGAGTTTGTGGAGCGGTGAGAACAGCGCGTTTTCAAATGCGAGCGGCGAGCCGACCGACTGTTTCCGTTGGTTCCTCGCCGGCTGGATGCATCACGTGCCGGAGATGATGGCGTTCTACGCCCCGACGGTGAACTCGTATAAGCGTTATCAGCCCGGTTCGTGGGCTCCAACTCGCATTGCATGGAGCATGGACAATCGAACGGCCGGCTTTCGCGTCGTAGGGCACGGCAAGAGTTTGCGAATCGAATGCCGGATACCGGGCGCCGACTGCAATCCATATTTGGTTTACGCGGCGGCGCTGGCGTCGGGGTTGGATGGAATCCGTCAGCGTCGTGAACCGCCGGCCGTGTTCTCGGGCAACGCCTACGAAGCCGAATCGGTTCCGCATGTGCCGCGGACGTTGGATGAGGCGACCAAGCGGTTGGAGCAGAGTGACTTTGCGCGTGAGGCGATGGGGGCGGATGTTATCGAGCATTACGTGCACTTCTTTCGCCAGGAACAGTTGGCCTACGATCGCGCGGTCACCGATTGGGAACGGCAGCGGTATTTTGAGCGGATCTAGAGCGATGCTTGGCACGCACATGCGGTTTCGCGCTGCGAGCGCCTTCGGTTCCAAACGAGTTGTCATCGCAAGGGATGGACTTCACGGATGAAACCTCCGCTGATCGGAATCACGAGTTATCCGCCAGACGATGCGGGCAGGTATGGGGTGCCGGCGGCGTACTGTGATGCCGTGCGTCGAGCGGGAGGCATTCCCGTGCTGGTTCCGCACGGCGAGGCACAATGGCAAGCACTGCTGGAGCGGCTGGATGGCGTGATCATGGCGGGCGGCGGCGATATCAATCCCGAGCGGTACGGCGCAAAGACGCATGCCCTGTGTTATGGCATCGATGATGCCCGCGATACGCAGGAGATCGCGGTGGCCCGATGGCTCGTGGAACACCACGTGCCGACGTTTGCGATTTGCCGGGGCATGCAGGTCTTGAACGTCGCGCTGGGAGGAACGCTGATTCAGCATTTGCCCGATGTGGTGGGCGAAACGGTGTTGCACCGTGCGCCGCCTCGGCGCCCCATTGAGCATGCGGTGGAGTTGGCTCCCGATTCCCGACTGGCCAGGATGCTCGGAACCCACCACCTGGTGTCGCTCTCGTGGCATCATCAAGCGGTCGATCAGCTGGGCGAGGGGCTGGTGGCCGTGGGCCGGGCTGCGGACGGAGTGACAGAAGCGGTGGAATTGCGGCAGGCCGGATGGGTCGTTGGGGTTCAGTGGCATCCGGAACTCACGGCGGCGACCGATCCCTTGCAGCAGCGATTGTTTGATTCGTTCATTCAGGTGATTCAGCAGGAAAGCAAGCCAACATGAGATTGCAGGGAAAAGTCGCGTTGATCACGGGTGGCACGGGCGGAATCGGGCGTGAATCGTGCCTGCTCTTTGCAAAAGAAGGAGCGAGGATCGTTGTCGTGGATTTGAACGACGACGCAGGCGGAAAGTTGGTGCAGGAGATTGAATCGTCGGGTGGCGAAGCAATCTATGTCCGCGCTGACGTGTCGAATGGCGAAGCCTGCCGACAGATGGTGGCGGCTGCAGAGGCCAAGTTTGGAGCCCTGCATGTGCTGTTCAATAACGCCGGGATCATGCTCAGCGACGACGACGACGCGGTGAACACCAGCGAGGACGTGTGGGAGCGGACGATGGCGGTAAACCTGAAAGGGGTTTTCCTCGGCTGCAAATACGGCATCCCGGCACTCCAGCGTGCGGGTGGCGGATCGATCATCAACACGGCATCGTTCGTCGCCGTGCTGGGTGCGGCAACGCCGCAGTTGGCCTATACGGCCAGCAAAGGCGGTGTTCTGGCGATGACGCGCGAACTGGCCGTGATCCATGCTCGCCAAAATATCCGCGTGAACGCACTCTGCCCGGGCCCGCTGCACACCGAAATGCTGATGAAGTTCTTGAACACCGATCAGAAAAAACAGCGGCGACTCGTCCACATCCCGATGGGCCGCTTCGGACAGGCACAGGAAATGGCCAAAGCGGCCCTCTTCCTGGCATCGGACGAGTCCTCTTTCATGACCGGCTCCGAATTCCTCGTCGATGGCGGAATCACCTCAGCCTACGTCACTCCGGAATAGGCTTCGGCCGGGGGCCGTTCCATGCCGGTTTCTTACGAAAATGTGAGATTGCCGTAATCGACGCGTTGCATGCCCGGCAGCGGTACCAGGCTACAGTTTTAGCTCGATCTGAAAGGCAATCCCCCAGTTAGGGGTAGGTATATTCGCCAAAGTTGAAGGGATGCCCGACTTGGTTTACACTCCATCGCGGAGTTCATAGGGTTTTCAACCCGACGTGGCCGGCCTTTTCCGATGAAAGATGGGAAGAGGAACGTTCGCATGCGAATCCTTCCACGTATAAAGCAAGCCATTTTCAACATAATCCCTTGTAAACGGATCGGCTAACGGATCCCGGGAGTGCCATCATGTCGAAGTCACGAAACCGCACTGGACTGGCTTGCTTTCGCCAAAAGCAGCGAAGGTCGGAGCATACGCGCAAGCGCTTCCTTACGCTCGAGTCGCTGGAAGGGCGTGCGTTGATGGCGGGCGTGACCACCGACAAGCTGGATTACGCGCCGGGCGACACGGCGATCATCACGGCCGAGGGGTTTGCGGTTGGAGAGAAAGTGGAACTTCAGGTCCAGTCGGAAACCGCAGGTCCGGGGCAGGATCCGTTCATCGTCGAGGACGG
>JBJOLO010000686.1:0-8430 GCA_046045565.1 Planctomycetota bacterium
ACGACAAGCTGACCAATCTGCACCAGCAGATCCTGGAATACGGCACCACCAAGGAAGGTGCCGACGACGCCAAGGCTAAATCGGAGGCGATTCTGGAGAAACGGCGCACTGACCGACTCACGGCTCGCAAGAAAATGGCTACGGATCTGGTCAAACGCTGGTCCGTTCGAGTGGAAGACGGTTGGGACGTAGCCGTGAAGCAATACAATGAAGTGGAAAAGCTGCTGAAGGCGGCAAACGACAACTATGTATCTGCACAAAAAAATCTCGCCAACGCCGCTCGACCCTACGAGCAGGCGAATGCGAATCTACGATCGGCTCGCGCTTCGATGAACGCGCAGGCAATCGCTGCGGCTGCATCCGACGTGCAGCGATACGAACCGGCCTTTCAGGCCGCTACGTCTGCCGAATCGAAGGCAAAATCCAAGTTGGCGGATGTAACGAGACGGTACGAGCGAACCAGCCGCTCGATGGCGGTCCGGGCAGCCACCGCAGCCAACTTCAACCGTAGCTTTAGTTTTCGCTTTCGCGATATCCTCGACTCCGACCCCGCGATCGCCACGCAATTCAACGGTCTAAAAGCCAAGCAGCTTGCCTTGGATTACGACCGCTTTGCGCCCAAGCCGGTTGATGCATCGCAACTATCGGATCGCGCGCGAGCCAAGATGCGGCAGATGGAGCTCGCCCTGCGAATTCCGATCAGCATCGACGACATTCTGGAAGTCGCTAAAGACCACGCCAAGAACTCGGAGCAGTAATCGCTCCTGGCACCGATAACGCAAGTAACCCCAAATCGCAGCGGTCTGTCGCCGTCTGCACTTTGACCCTTGATAGGAGCGGCTACCGAACGGAGGAGCACTCTCGATGTGTCGATGTGATGTAACTGTCAACCTATCCGCGCTGTCGCCGGCGAACTCGAAAAATGCTTGTCGCCGATCGATCCGACTTCGTGCGGACGCCTTCGCCCGCTTGCTGTTTTTAGGCATCGTTTTCATTCTGGCGTCCGCGAGCGCAGCCGATGACAGGCTGGTGGAACTTACAGAGAAGGTTACGCCGTCCGTCGTCCATGTTCTCACCGATCAAGGAAGCGGCAGCGGGTTCGTGGCGTCGGACAACTTGATCGTCACGAATTACCATGTGCTCCGAGGCGCCAGCTCGCTGAGAGCAAAATTTACGGGCAACGTGGAGATTGAGTGCACCACCGTCTTGCATAAGGATGAGGCCCGGGATATCGCGATTTTTCGTTGCGACACGCGACCGGAACTGATGAAGCCGCTGCCGATCAGCAGAGAGAAACCCAAACAAGGCGAAGACGTCGCCGCCTACGGGAATCCGCTGGGCTTCGAGTTTTCCGTGACACGCGGCATCGTCAGTGCAATCCGCTCGGCGGAGGAATTGAATCGCTTGGAACTTGGTAAGGAATTCAAGGGAACTTGGATTCAAACCGATGCGGCGATTTCACCTGGCAACAGCGGTGGACCGTTGGTCAACTACCGCGGCGAGGTAATTGGAATCAACACAATGAGTCGTCGTGGAGCCGAGAATCTCAACTTGGCTGTCTCATCGGTTGATATCGCGGAAGCGCTGCAAAAAGCGGCGGGGGCGAAAGGGGAGAGTCTAGCAGAAGCTTTTGGAGCGAATCAGGGAAATGATGACGCACCTCTGCCCGGCTTGGACCGCGAGAAGGTCGCGCAGGTGGTGCTGACCTCCCTCAAACGGCACGTCGACGGCAAGATGCTGACAAAGAAGGATGTGGAATCCATTCGCAATGGAGATTTTCGACCGCTGTTTGCTCCCAAGGATTCACTTAAGGGTGCACATGAAGGCATGGTTGTACGTCTTTCGGGCGCAATGACTTTCATCCAAGGCACATCGCAGGGTTTCCTCATCACCATGAATGGCAATCGATTGATGTTGCGTCGTGGTGATGGTGAAGAGTTCGGAGCCAAGGTCGGCAGCCGGGTTATCTACAATTTGCCGATTGACCAGGTTTTTGTCATCGGCAAGGCGAGACCCTATGCGACGGTAGCCGGTTCGGTGGCAGAGTATATTCCGCTTACCTACGTCGGACCTTGGGTGCTTCAGAACTCGGAGAAGGAGCTGCGGAGCATTCTGCAAAAGACCGAGTCGAACCTGAATGATCGGCAACGGATTCTGGCCGAAGAGGCGATGAAGGCCCGCAACAAGGGAAAGGGCAAGTCGAGTAAAAATGCGGCAGCTGTTGCAAAAGGCGAGACAGAAGCATTGCGACGGAAATGGAAATCGGCCAATGGCGATTTCAGCGTCGACGCAACCGTCGTCAAAGTGAATGAAGGGATCGTTACACTGATGCGAGCCGATTCCGGCAAACCCGTGGAAGTACCGCTCGAGAAACTTTCTACCGAGGATCGAAAATGGTTGAAGGAAAACGGCCATCGTATTGATAACCGCCCGGAACCAGCAACCAGTTCCGATGATCCGTAACGCGACGCCCTGCAGCACGGCGACATACCACGTTTGATCCGCTATAAGGTCATCGCCTGAACTTCAGGGAACCTATCGTCGTGAAAAAAGCCCGCGGGTAGTTTGGAAACGATGAGCGAGCCTTTTGATCCCTACTACAAGTGGCTTGGCATTCCGCCTCACGAGCAGCCGCCGAATTTTTATCGACTGCTCGGGATCCCCCTTTTCACCAGCGACCTGGATGTCATTGAAAATGCCGCCGATCAGCGCATGCGATTCATCCGCTCGCTGCAAACCGGCGACCGGATGGTGCATACGCAACGGCTGCTGAATGAAATCGCCGCCGCCCGCAACTGCCTGCTGCGCCAAGATCAACGTGCTGCGTACGACCAGCAATTGCAACAGCAATGGTTTGTACCCGACAGTCAGGTAGCGGTGCATGAATCGCCTTCGTTGAACTCTGGACTTGCCTCGGACAGCACTGTCTTGCAGCCACAAGGGGAGCCACGCCCCGTATCGATCACCGGCAGCAAGAAAACGACGCGTTCGAAGCGACCGTCGACGCTGGTGGAGGCGGTTAAAATCGTTGCCGGATCGGGGCTCGGTTTGGTCGTCGGCTACTTGATCATCTGCTGGATCCGGCCCCAATCGGATTTCTTGCGGCTGTTCCGCGGCCAAGTTCAGGCAACGATTGCTCAATCGCCCGAGCCAACCGCGCCGGCCAATCCAACCGCGCAGAAACAAACCACGGAGAAAAACACGCCAGGAAAGGCGCCATCCGCAGCGTCGGCCAAGCGACCAACGGCATCGAAGCCTGTCGCTCCCCAGCTCCCACGGCGTAAAGGCGATCAAGCGACCGATGGGGGGCGAGTCGGCGAAACTACCGACGCCATCAAGCAAGACGATGCCTTGCCCGCATCGTCCAAACGCGCAAACCCGGTAGCCGATCGCGATGAGGAACCTTCCATTCAAGGTCTCAACCCGCAACGAACGAGCGGATCGGATTCAGAACCTGCATCGGATCCATCGTCGATTCCCGCTGCGAATGCCGAGGCATCCAAGGCGCAGTCGACGGCGAATCCCGGAGCATTTCCTGATCGCGATTCCGGTCCGGAAACGCCCTGGGAAAAACGCGTGCGGCTTCGTGACGAGCAGTTGGAATTCGGGCCTCCGATCCGCAACAGTTTGGGTATCGAATTCAGTCCGATCCCGGCTGGCACTTTTCTGATCGGAAGTCCTGATTCTGAACCGGGGCGCGATGCTGATGAGCGATCGTGCGAAGTTACCATCGAGCGAGGCTTTTATCTGTCTGCGTTTGAAATTCGCCAGGTTCATTATCGCGCCGTCATGGGCGTGAATCCGAGTGCTCACGAGAATGACCAGAACCCGGTCGAAAGTGTTTCGTGGACGGATGCGGTCGCCTTTTGTGAACGATTGTCCCAGCGCGACGAGGAGAAATCGGCGGGCAGAAGTTATCGCTTGCCAACTGAGGCCGAGTGGGAATATGCCTGCCGGGCGGGCACCAACTCGATGTACAGTTTTTCCGGTGACCAAGACGACTTGTCGAACCATGCCTGGTTCAAAACCAATGCCTCGGCGGGCCCGGGCCAAGTCGGTAGGAAGTCCCCGAATGCCTGGGGACTCTACGACATGCATGGCAATGTCTGGGAATGGTGCCAGGACTTGTATGGTCCCTACAGCGATCGGATTGGCGAAGATTCGGAGAGTCGCGAATCGAAAGAGAAACGCCCCGGTGAGTCGCGGCGCGTCCTTCGAGGCGGCAGTTGGACCTCGCCCGCCAAGTTCTGCCGATCGGCGACCCGCGATCGCAATCAACCCACCTACCGCAAAGATAATCTCGGGTTCCGCGTGGTGCTCGTGATCGCCGATGCCGCAACGAGCCCGAACGAAAATACGAACGGACCGACCAAGTCGGGCGGAGAGAACTAGTCGTCGATTTGCGAGAGGATCAGATCGGCAATCAACTGGAAATCGATCGTTGCGTAGTAGGATAACCGCTTGCGATCGACATCCAGCGTCCTGCGTTTTTCTTCGGTGTTCGCATTGGCGATTTCGTTAACGATCTTGGTGACGGCATCCATCGTGGCGGCCATGCCCCGCTCATAGTTCTTCTTGGCTTCCGGCCCCCGCTCCTGAATCGCCTCATCTAACTCCCTGAAATCCGCTTCGGACAACTTGCCGAGCGATTAAATGACATACGTTCGAAGTCGGCCGGCGAATTCGTATCCGTGACTCGCGTACTTGTCCGCCACCCCGTCGCCTGACATTTCGGGCAGCAATTTCACGAATGTCACGAGATGCCTGGTGCCCTCGCTGTGTCGATTCTGGATATAACTCTGCCAGGCCAGGCACTGGTAAGGGGCGGGAATCTTAGGAAACCGCTTCGCAAGGCTTTCAAACATCGGCAGCGACTGCAATGTGCGGCCATGTCGCAGGAGCAGTAGCGCGTGCGCCAACGCGACATCGGGTTGCTTCGAGCTGACCGATTCTTGCTGCTTGGCCCGAAGAGTGAAGCGTTCTTCAAACGGTGAATCGGCGAGATGCGCCAACGTTTCTTTCACTGCGGCTTGCGCTTCGGCAGACAGTCGCGGAGGCGTTGCATCGGGCCGGAACAGCACGGGGGTCTGCGGTTTGCCTGCCGTGACACTGCGTTTCGTCATCTCCTGAACGAGGAATGGAAACAGTTCGCTCACCCCGATCTCCGTATCGCCATCCTTATCGGCTTTCCCTTGATATGCCTCGGCGATGGCGGCGGCGAATACTCCCGTCGGCGGACTGCCGACCAAGGTCCCGCGTTGACCCGCCGCACAACTCGCAATCACAAAGGCGTGCTGCGCAATCGGGCGTTTGGGACCGTCCCGGAGCGACTCGAGCTGCTCCGCCGTTGACGGCTCCGGAGCAAACGCACCCGCTGAAGCCTCGTGGCAACTATCCATCAGTACAATCGTTTCCGCGGTCTTGGCTCGATCAACCTGTGAGACCAACCATTTCATGGGCGAGCCTGTCAAAGTCGAATCCGAACGCTGCGTGTCTTTCGACGCCAGCGTGATCTTACCCGCACCGTCGGCGTAGCCATGGCCCAGGAAGTAGACGAGCAACTGGCAATCGTCGCGGAGTCGCACCAGTAATCCTGAAAGCTCCTGTTCCAGTTTCACCCGCGGCACATTTTCCAACATGATCAACTGTTCTTCGGGAACCCGATAGCGCTTTTGCAGCGCATCGCGCACCAGCCGGGCATCCGCTGCAAGTTGTCCCAGACTTCCGATCTTGGTGTCATCGTATTCGGTTTGAGCGACAATCAGCGCCCACAGTCGTTGATTGGCAACAGGCGTCGCTTGCACCGAGACCGCTTTCAGTTCGCCGTCAGCCAGTTTTTCAAACTGCACTTCGACGCTGTCTCCCGAACGCAGTTCATACGGATCGAAGGCCGTGCTGCGACCTTGGACTGATAAGGTGCTCTTCTGGTCAAATGCGAATGGCGTCGCCGTTTCGGACTTTGCCGCTACCGTCAGTTGTTGCTTTTCCCAATCGATCTGTTGGACCACACCCTTGAACAACGTTGTTCGCTCGACGGCAATCTCGAGAGCCGAAATGTGGTGCCGCAGCGTCGCTTGATCGCCGGTCCGAAGATCGGCAAGCCCCAACGGTGTCCCTTCTTTGTCATCACTGCCGTTGACCGACACCTTGATTCCGGCTTCACAATCGAATGACCGTGCGGCCGTTTCGCGTCCGCTCGCTTGCAGGACGACCCGACGGTTGGTCACGTCCACCGATTCAATGACTCCCTGGGTCGTGACGACGCGCAACGCACTGAACTGGCGGGCAATCGCCTGCTCGTTTCGATCGCGTACGTACCGTAGGGTAACGACGTCCTCGGGGCGCAAGTCCGTGAATGTCAATTGCCGGCCCATCGTCATCTTATTGCGATTGATATCGACAGGGGTCTGCGGTGGCACGGAGATCGACTCCGGCTCCGTGGCTCCCTCCAGCATGACCAAAACATTGCTGATACTCGCATCAATCTTGCTGATCGTGCCGTTGATCGTTGATTCTTCCGGACGCTGAGCGCGAATTTCCTTGTACGGTTTGCCGTCCAATTCGCCGTACACAATGGTCAGTTCATCTTCACTCGACAGATCTTTGAGTTCGACGGCCACGCCGTTCAGCGTTAAGCGATCCGGCGACGAGACGCTGATTCGCTTGGGCCTCGGTTCCCCTTCAACACGCAGAAAGAAATGGTTGTGCTCCGGTTCCACCGTGATCACGGTCCCCTGGCCGGGCTTTTCCACCGCTTCCACCACAGGCCGCTCGGTCTGCTGCGGAATGAAGAACATGGCGGCCGTCATGAGGGCACTGCCCGCAAAGGCGGAAATCGCAAAGATCCGTTTGCGACGATTCTTCTTCTCCGTCAGCGCAATCGCCTGCAATTCCTCGTCGGACGGTCCCGCAGAAACGGCTCCCGACTTCAAATCGTCGATGACCTGGCTGGCTTTGCGGTAGCGCTTCGCCGGATCCTTTTCGCACAAGCGCTGGATCACGTACGCCAGATCCTCCGGAACACCCTGAAACGTCCTCGCAATCTCGGGCAGCCGACGATCCGGCGCGGCATGCCATAGCATCCAGGCGATCTGCATGTCGCGTCCGTGGATCTGCAGGCCCGGAAATAGCGACTCAAACGACGACCCGCACATCAGCTCGTATGCCGAAAAGCCCAGCGAATACAGGTCGCTATGCGGACCCACCGGTCCGAATTGCTCCGAGGCGACCTCGGGAGCCATGTACTTCGTCGTCCCCTTGAGCAGACTTCCGTCATCCCCAACCATTCTCCGCGCCATGCCGAAATCGCCGAGCTTGATGCGGCTGCCACGATCCACCATCATGTTGCTCGGTTTGACATCGCCGTGATAGATCTTGTGCTGCTCCAGATGATGCAACGCCTGCGCAACAAAAAGAATCATCATTCGCAGATCGTCAATACTGATCGGGCGACCGGCGAGCAGCTGTCCAATGCTTCCCTGCATCAATTCCAAAACCAGCCAGCCTCGCTCACGCACGATGTCATAGATCGTCATGATGTGCGGATGCTCGAGCGACGCCAGCAACTGAGCCTCCTGCCAGTATCGCTCCAGTTGCTTGGGATCTTGCAGGTACTGCTGGTGGATTTGCTTGATGGCTACCTCGCGCCCCAGCTCCCGATCCAATGCGCGATAGACGGTCGCGAAGTCGCCACGACCGAGGGTTTCGATGATCTCGAATCGATTTGTCAGTGTCATCACTTAACTCGCCATCACGTAACTCGCCATCATGCCCTTGACCGTCGTCCCGTCCGCGCCCGCATCGCTCGCCAACACCGGTTCAGCAATCATAAGGCTCATCCTCCCACGATCACCAGGACAGGTACCGCGATCGTTTCGCTTGCGATCGTATCCTCTGCCGTTCTGACTAGTTTAGCAAAACCGACAGCAATTCCTTTAGCTGATCGTCATGGTACATGTCGCCTGTCAGACCGCGAAGAGGACTCAAATTGTCGGCGTGCAGCATTTCGGATACTTCGCGATAATACTTGCGTTCGGTATCAAAGTCAGCGCGATCGTGCGCCTGCAATGCCCGGCGCAGTCGCTCCTGATAGGGCGCTGGACGTGCGGTGCCGTTGCCGAGGAACTCTTTGACGATCGTTTCGCGTGCTTCTTGTTTTTGATCCTGATTGGGGCGACTGGGCTGAGCGTCGATCAGCAACATCGCAATCGATGACACGATGCTGATCGATAGTGCACCGATCAGCAGCCACGGGTTGGATGATTCTCGCTTGGCTTCGGCGCGTTCTTTTTCGTTGGCTTCATTCAACACAAGGGTCGGCAGGGTGCCATCATTTGCCAATCCGAGCTTTCGTGCATTGGTATCGGCAGCGATGAATTTCGCCACCTTCACGGTTTTTTGCTCGCCTGGGTTCGATCGATCGGGCCCCTG
>JBJOLO010000738.1:0-5911 GCA_046045565.1 Planctomycetota bacterium
GGTCGGCGCTGGGCCTCGATTCTCACTGAAATCTTTCATCTCTTTCGACATGCGTCAGACGCGTGAGCAACACGCGATCTCGATGTCTTCTCCGTTGTGCGATCTTTGATCAATCTCGCACGGCCTTGGCCTGCTCTTCATGCAGCGCAGCTGTGGCACTCGTGGAGTTTTGCATGTCGCACTTTTCATTGCTTTTATAGCAGAAGGCTTCGGCGTTGTGCGGCTTCCGGAAAATCGCGTATAGGACTGGCATCAATCGGCCGATTCGACCCAGATCCTAGTAAAAGCGTCACCGATGCCCGCCGACACATCGGCAATTCAAGACACACACGATTGACACCCGCATCACTTTACGGGTGGAATCAGCTTAAAATGAGCCCAGCATAAATGTGTGTGTCTTGGAATCGTCTTGGAATCGTTGGAATCGGGCAGCAAAAACGTGTGTGTCTTGGAATGGGGGAGGGTGATGAGTGATTTGCCTTTGTTTGATATGGAGCAAGTTTATTTTGCGCCAACGGGGCGGGACTTGGTGGCCAACGTCACATGGCGAGTCGGGAATGGCGAGCGTTGGGCTGTGCTGGGACCGAACGGATGTGGTAAGTCGACTCTGTTGCAACTGGCCATCGGCACGCTATGGCCCACTCGGGGCGTCGTTCGCCGGCAGGGTGACGCGCAAGTCGAGCTGCCTGTCTTTTGGAGACAAATCGGCTGGATTACTGACAATGTCGCCTCGCAAATCCCCGGCGATGAGAAAGCCGGCGACACGGTGCTTTCGGGCTACTTTGCGCAAATGGGTCTAAAACTCTTTCAAGGCTACGAACTTAGCGACGCGCAGCGCGAATACGCGAGCGCTGAGATGGCGCGACTGGGAATCGTTGATCTGAGTGACCGATCCTTTGGCGTCTTGTCGCGCGGTGAGCGTCAGAAGGTTTTGATGGCTCGCGCCCTGGTTGCTCGTCCTCGCTGCCTCGTTCTCGATGAACCCTGCGTCGGCATGGATCCGGGAGCTCGCGAACGTTTCCTTGCATGGCTTGGCGAATACCTTCATCAGGACTCAAGCCCGGCCGTTATCCTGGTCACGCATCACATCGAAGAAATCCTGCCGGAGTTCACTCATTCTTTGGTACTTCGATCTGGCCAAGTGCTCGCTCAGGGCCGTACGGCTGATGTATTAACACGGGAGACCTTTGAGCGACTCTACGAAACGCACCTCGCGAGGCTCGAACGGTCAGCCGGCCGCTTTTGGCCGATTTGGGGAAAATCGGCTTGAAACAGTATGCCCGAAGTCACTTCGACCTGCGTTGATTGCAACGAGCTCCATCGGACGGCGCACCCCGTTTCTTATCGCTTCTGATGAGGGGTTCAGGCGGTAAAGTTTCTCTGATCGGAAGTCTTTCCCGAAGCTGTGCCGAGGCCCAATTTTGTGTTACGGCATTTCGCAGCCTTGTTCCGATAGAGAAAGATGAGAACGAGGTGGTGTGTGTTCGTATGTTTATGCCTCGTTCGCACCCCCCCATCGACGAGGCAATCGATGTCCATGCGGATCACGCGTCGGTTCATGATTCAAACCGGCTTCGGCGCAACGGCGATGGCAGCAGCCTATTGGATGCTGGACGAAGCGGTGTACGCCGAGTCTCTACAAACACCATGGCCAAGCATTACACTCGTACCACCCGCTCAGTCCGGCAGCGAAAAGCCACCCGTGATTACCGCGGTGGCCATCCATCCGAATGGTCCGTGGGTCGCCACCGCGGGAGACGACCATTGCGTGCATGTTTGGGACATCGCTGAGCAACGATTGATGTTTACCCTGCGAGGCCACACCGATTGGGTACAGACAATCGAGTTTTGCCCCGCCAAACCGGTGTTGGCAAGTGCGGGAACCGACGGTCGTATTTTGTTGTGGGACATCAAGTCGGGACAACGGGCCGACGATTTCGCATCGCCTACCGGCCCGATCACTCGTATCGCCTGGAGCCACGACGGCGTGCTGCTGGCGGTTGCCGGGTTTAGCGATCGGCTGAGAATCTACGATCCCTTTGAACGGAGCCTAGTGCGCGAGCTGGCATGCCCCGGCGAGGATATGCGCTCTGTCGATTTTTCACCCGACGATCAGCATTTGGCAGCCGGGGGGCGCGATGGCATGGTTCGCGTCTGGACAACGGCTGACGGCCAGGTCTTCCGCGACTACAATCCTCATCAACGTCGCATCCGCGGGCTTGCTTTTTCGCATGAGAATGCGCATCTCGTGACCTCCGGCGAGGATCGTCGCATTCATGTTCACTCGATGGTGCCCGGAGGCGAAGACTTTCATCTGACAGGCTGCGCAGCCAAAGTGCTTTCGCTCACCTTTTTCGGCCCTCATCATCTGGCAACCGGTTGCAGCGACAACTCGATCCGGCTGTGGGACCTGCGTTCGCGAAGCGAAATCGGCCAGCTACGCGGTCACTCTGGGAGTGTCGCGGCGCTTGCGAGCCGAGGTTCACGACTCGTGTCCGGAAGCTATGACGCGACGGTGCGGATCTGGACGATCGCTGACAACATTGCTCAGGAGACTCCCGCGGAGGGAACTCCCGCAATTCGCACCAGTCGAATCCCTAAGTAAGACGACATTCGATCCTGGTCGAGCGGCGATTATGCATCGAACGCCAATGAAAACTCCTGTGGAAGCTTCGATCCCAAACAGAATTTGACCGTCATCCCGCTTTTTGAACTGACACACACGGAGGTGAGTCGTGGGGCTATTCAGCCGACTATTTCGTCGAGGAAAGCAGCGAGCAGAAAATGCTGCAAAGCCGCGATTCAACGATGATCGGTGGCAGCGTCGATGCCAATTTGAGGTCATGGAAGTGCGGCAGGTGATGGCGGGGCATCCGCTGACCGTTGGGATGACCTATCTCGAGGAAGATGCGGGAAAAGATCTGCACGGAGACACCTTTGAGGTGCAATTCGAAGGTGGGGTCCCCGGTTCCGAGCTAACGCGACTCGTCTTGAACACGGACCAGAACATTGCGGGCTATAGTGTCGGCGATTTGATCTTTGATACTGTCCATGACGGAATGGGCGCCGACGAAGCGTACGGATTCAAGGTTATCTCGAACACCGGGATCGACCAAGTGCGCGCAACGGTCCAGGATGGCGGCATGCAACTGGTCCTGGAATTCCAAGGTTTCCATGCAGGCGAAAAACTCGTCTTCGCCATCGATGTCGATGAAATTCAGCAGTTCACCCCGGGAGAAACCGACCTCAATGCGATCAACGAGGGCATCGATCCGATTGCGTCGGGAGTGGAATTCCAAGGTTCGCAACTGACCGCCTCCTTCTCGGTTGCCGATTATTTCGACGTCACCGGCAGCGGTGAGTTTCGCAACGCCTACGACAAGCTTTTCCATGGCACGGATTTGCTTCGGAGCGACAGCAACCCGAACGGATTACCTCACGACGACTACCTCGGTAAACGGGATCGATCAACGGGTGTCGCCGTATCGCTTGTGCAGCAACCGATTCCAGTAAGCATTAGCGGGTATGTCTATCGGGACGACAACGACAATGGCTTGCGGGATGCGGGAGAATTACCGCTGGCGGGCATCGCGATCCGAGTCATGCCCTTGGCGACGGTTGAACCGCAATCGATTATCACGGTCTACACGGACGCACGCGGCTATTACCGCGCCGACGGCCTGTCCCCCGGAACGTATCGCCTCGTCGAAAGCGAACAGCCGACTGGATTCTTGGACGGCAAAGATACGGCAGGCACCGTGAATGGCAAGGTGGTGGGCACCGCCGTCAACCCGGGTGATCAAATTGAGGCAATTGTGCTTCGCGGCGGTGATCGCGGCATCGATTACAACTTCGGAGAAATCGCTCCTGCCTCGATTCGAGGCCAAGTGCATCTCAGCAGTCCCACTGGCGATTGCGACGGTCCGGGATCCCAACCGCTCGCCAACGTCGAGATCCGCTTGTTGGATGCTAACGGCATCCTGTTGACGACGGTGAGAACCGACTCGCAAGGACGTTATGAATTTCAGGATTTGCTTCCGGGCACCTATCAAATTGTGGAGGTCACGCCTGCAGGCTTACTGGACGGATCCGAGCATGCCGGTACCGTTGACGGTATCACTGTAGGCACGATCGTAAGCAATGACACCATCGGCCAAATTGTGCTCGGCAGCGGCCAAGACGCGATCGACTACGACTTTTGCGAGCATCTACCCAGTTCACTTTCGGGCCTCGTTTTCCACGATCGAAACAACAATGGGCAGTTTGATGCCGGCGAGGATCCAATCGCGGGCGTTCAAGTGGAACTATACGATCAAGCCGGCTTGCGCGTGGGCGTCCAAACAACCGATGCGTCGGGAGCCTACACCTTCTCCATGATCTCCGCCGGTCGCTACACGATTGCTGAAATTCAGCCCGCATCATGGCTCGACGGCAAAGAGTCGATCGGAGCCATTGAAGGCGTGGCCACGGGAATCGCGGGTAATGATCGATTCTCAGCAATCGAACTGCCCTGGGGTGCCATGGGCGTCAATTACAACTTTGGCGAGTTGCAACCCGGGAGTATTGAAGGTGTTGTGCATCTGGATATCGATGGGAATTGCGAAATCGATCCTTATGAGCAACGTTTGGCAGGAGTTACCATCCATCTTTTGGATTCCAGCGGTCGGGAATTGGCGGTAACCAAGACCGATGCCGAAGGGCGCTACCAGTTTGACCAACTGCCGCCCGGTGTCTATCAGATCCGCGAAGAACAACTGAAGGACGTTTTCCATAGCGGTCAGGATGCCGGCTCGGGCGGCGGCGATGCCTCGATCGACTATCTCATCTCGAACATTTGGATCGCATCAGGTCAGCAGCTGGTCGACTACAATTTTTGCGAACAGCCACCTGCATCGCTTTCGGGTTACGTTTTTCAGGACGGCCCCGCGATCGTGAGTCTGACGGGCGAGATCACCGACGAGATGCTCACACAGCGAGACGGGCAATTCACTTCCGACGACACGCCGCTTGCTGGTATCGTTCTCGAATTGAGAAACGGGATCGACGGCACACCGATCGATGCATCGGAAGCGTTGCCAGGCTACTATCCCTCCGGACCGATTCGCGTACGGACGGATTCCTCGGGCCGTTACGAGTTCCGAGGACTTCGCGGGCGAGAGAACTACGCGGTTTTCGAGGTGCAACCGGTTTCGTATACGGATGGTATCGATACACCGGGTACCACGAGCGGCGTGGCATTTAATCAGGGCGAGGCGGTACCCGAGTACGTCCTTCAAACGCTCACCGTTTCACCGAACAATGATGCCATTGTCCGCATTCCGCTGGGGATTGGCAGGCATTCCGAACTGAACAATTTCAGCGAGATTCGCGTGGTTCGGATACCGCCGCTTCCGGAGCAGATCAAGCCGGTACCGTGGTCGATGCCCACGGTTCGCGAGGTTTACGCGCCGGCCACCGCGACGTTGCTGCCGCAATTACTGCCGGGCATCGAGCCGATGTTTATCTACGGCTCGAGTCCGGGCGTAACTTGGCACCTGAGCATCGTGGATGCGGGCAGCCCGCGAGGATTCGAACCACCGGCAACCGGCATTGCCGGCTGGCAACCCGTGTCGCTGATTTTGAATAACGACTCCTGGGGTGCGAGACTCATGCAACGAGGTGTCTGGACGCTGGTCACGACACGGGAGGCCGGCGAGGTGAAACTCGAGGGCGAGCCCTTGGGACGCTCTGTGACCTTTGGCCTGTCGGGCGGTCGTCCCGTTGCCGGCGACTTCAATGGCGACGGGATCTGCGAAGTGGGGATTTACTATCGCGGTGAATGGTTCATCGACGTCAACGGGAACGGTGTTTGGGACGAAGATGACCTCTGGGCCAAGCTCGGCGGCGAACATGACCTGCCCGTCGTCGGCGA
>JBJOLO010000801.1:0-2532 GCA_046045565.1 Planctomycetota bacterium
CGCCCTGGACCCCGGAAAAGATGTCCGAGGAAGCCCGAGATCAACTCGGCATCTTTTAATTATCCCGTGCGAATCTTTCTCTACGAATTCATGACCGCCGGAGGCTGTCTGGGGCTGCAGCAGGATCTCGGCAGCCATGCCTCCTGGTATCGCGAAGGGCTGGCGATGCTGCGGGCGGTGGCAGCGGATTTCCTAAGCCTGGCGGACTGCCAGGTGTTGTTGATGCGTGACCATCGCATCCCCGCGGAGCGATTTCCAACCGATTCCCGGGCGGTCGCGACCCCGGATGACGAATTGCGTTTGCTTCGCACGCTGGCTGCGACGGCGGATTACTCGCTTCTCATCGGACCGGAAATGGGGAGCTTGTTGCTCGATCGGGTGCGGATCTGCGAAGCGGCGGGTGCGAAACTCCTGTCGCCTCGCAGTCCGTTTGTGGCGGTTGCGTCGCATAAGGGTGACACCGCAGATCGATTGCGGGAGGCGGGCGTGCCTGTGCCGCCTGCCGTGGAGTGGTCTTCTTCGAGGCCGTTCCCGCTCGATTTTCCTTACCCCGCGGTGCTCAAGCCGCTCGACGGGGTCGGATCGGAGGACACCTTTTTGATCGACGGTCCGGAAGTTTCGTCGCAGCCATTTCGATCGCGGCCGACGTGGCGTTTGGAGCGTTTTTGCCCGGGAATGCCGGCCAGTATTGCGGCGATTGCCGGAGCCAGTTCCGTGGTATGGTTACCGGCTTGTGAGCAATCGATCTCGAGCGACGGGCGTTTTGCCTATCGAGGCGGTCGCGTGTTGAGTGATGAGCGGTTGCACGAGCGGGCTCGTCGGCTTGCTGGGCCTGCCTTGTCGGCCATGCCGCCCGCGAATGGCTTTGTTGGAATCGACCTGATCCTAGGCCGCGCAATTAGCGGCCAGGATGATTTCGTAATCGAGGTGAACCCGCGATTGACCACTTCGTATGTCGGCCTGCGAAAGTGGCTCGCGACCAATCTCGCGGAAGCGATGCTGAGTATGGTGCAGGGGCGGTCTGTTGAGTTGTTGTCGGGATCGCGCGAGGTAGAATTTGATGCGAATGGCGAGGTGAGTTGCCGGTAGGGTGCGACTCGGATCGTCCATGGTACTCAGATTTTCCGGTCGGGATTGTTTCGCGATCGAGGCAAAGGCAAGGAACCTCGGGGCATGGCTTGGATCGGTGTCGATATTGGTGGCGCGAATATCAAAGCCGCAGACGGCAGCGGCTTCGGTTTGTCCCGACCTTTTCCCATGTGGCGGACGCCCCACCTCCTGGAGCGGGAATTACGCACGATCCTGGAGGCCTGTCCACGTCACGACGCGGTCGCGGTGACGATGACGGGCGAATTGGCGGATTGCTTCGCGTGCCGCACGGAGGGGGTACTGTTTATCCTGGATGCGTTGGAGCGAGCGGTCGGGGAGCGTTGTGAGGTGCGGGTTCTGCTGGTGGATGGATCGCTGGTTTCGCTTGCCGATTCGCGTCGCGATCCGCTACGCGCCGCAGCGTCGAATTGGATCGGTCTAGCCTCATTCTGCGGCCGGTTTGCGCCGCAGGGACTTTCGCTCTTAATTGACCTGGGTTCCACCACTTGTGACATCATTCCGCTGCGCGACGGTCTGCCGGTGCCGGAGGGGCGAGATGATCTCGAGCGGCTGTTGGCCGGTGAATTGTTGTATACGGGAGTGGTACGCAGTCCGGTGTGCGGCGTGGTTCGTCGCGTGCCGTATCGAGGTCGTCCGTGTACGGTGGCTCAAGAGCTGTTCGCAACCACCGGCGACGTTTACCTGACGCTGGGTGATTTGCCCGAGGATCCCGAGGGTGACCAGACTGCCGACCATCGTCCCTCGACGCGAATCGCCGCTCGGGCCAGATTGGGACGCATGATCGGTGCGGAGGGCGATGCGTTTGTCGAAGCCGATGCCATTGCCATGTCTCGCGCAGTGCAGTCGCGGCAGTTGAGTATGCTCCGGCGCGCCGTGAGGCAAGTGCAAGGCAGGTTGGGGGCACCGGTCGAGTCGGTGATGGTTTCGGGGCAGGGTGAGTTTCTGATCGAGCGTCTACTGGCGATGTGGCCGGACGCAAGACGAGTATCGCTGCGAGCGCAGCTGGGCGAGTCGGCTTCGCAGTGCGCTCCCGCGCACGCACTGGCGATGTTGGCTTGCGAAGCGAGGTGATCGTGAACGGTCGGCAACTGCGGGTCATGAAGATGGGTGGCAGTTTGCTGGACTTCGCAGCGCTTCCGCAGGCCTTTCGCAATTGGTTGTCGATGCAGCCGCGAGCGAGGAATGTGCTGATCGTGGGCGGCGGGGAATGGGTCGAGTCGGTGCGGATGGCGCAACAGCGTTTTCCGATCGACGACGCCTTTTGTCACGAGTTGAGCGTGGGGTTGTTGGAGACGACGGCCAAGCTTGTGGCGAATCTGTTGAGCCCCGTGTGCGGGGCGCAATTCGTCGGCGACTGGAATCGATTGCAGGAGGAACTGGGGAACCGCACGTCAGCGCCGTTACTGGTATTCGCGCCGCATG
>JBJOLO010000032.1:0-8433 GCA_046045565.1 Planctomycetota bacterium
AGGCCATGGCCCCGATCCAGTCCGCGAAAGAGCAGTTGGCGAAGGCGGAGCAGCAAGCGGCCCAGCTCGAGGCTCGGGACGGCAGAGAATCGAACACGGCTGCCAAGGATGCGGGCAAAGATGCGGGCAAAGATGCCGGGAAGGATGCAGGCAAGCAAGCCGCAAACGAGTCGGCCAAGGATACCGGTAAGCAGGCAGCCAAGGACGCCGCGAAGGACGCCGCGAAGGACGCTGGAAAAGAAACGGGTAACGATGCGGCGAACAGCGGTGCGGATGATGCGGCACGGGACACGGCGAAGCAAGTGGCGCAGGCGGCGGAGAGTGCTGCAGAGAAATTGACGGATGCGGCCGCGGATTTGCGCAAGGAGGCGGGAGCGGCTGCGGAGCAGCTGGCGAAGCTGGCCGGGGAGCAACTGCAGCAGGTTGCGGAGGCGCGGAAGGCGGTGGAGCAGAATCTCGGCAAGTCCCCGCCCGGCAAATCGGAGCAGGCACAAGCGATTCAGCAGGCGATGGAGAAAGTGCAGTCGGCGCAGCAGGACCAGTTGCGAGCCTCGGGTCAGCAGGCGGCAGCCGATGCGATGGAGGCCGCGAAGGATATCGCGGAGCTGCAAGCGCAACAGCAGCGAGCAGACGCGGCACAGCGCGATTTCCAGCGTGGCAAGGCCGACTCGCCAGTGAACGCGGCGAGTGAGCAGCAGAAGGTGGCGGAGCAGGCAGCGCAATTAGCGAAGAACGCTGCGCCGGAACTGGGGAAGCAGTTGGAACAGGCAGCCAAAGCGGCGGCCGACGCGGCCAAAGAGACGCTCAACGGCAGTCCTGCCAAGGCTGCAGAGGCTCGCAATCAAGCCGCCGAGGCGCTCCAACAGGCGATGCAAGCGGCACAGGAGATGGCAGCCGACGCAGCCAAGTCGCAACCGGGCAAGCCGGATGCGGCGGCGCAGCAGCGTGTTGCCGAGCAGGCCGCCGAAGCCGCGGCGATGCTCGATCAAGTCGCCCCTTCTGCAAAAGAATCGCTCGCCCAGGCACAGCAACAGGCCTCGCAGGCTCAAGACAATCTCAACGCTGGCAAGCCCGAGCAAGCGCAGGGACCGCAGCAGCAAGCGATGCAGTCGCTCGATCAGGCTGCGAAACAATTGGCGGATGCTGCGGCCAAGCTCGGACAGGAACAGGCCAACCAGTTGCAGCAGCAGGCGAACGATCTGTCAAATCTCGCGCAGCAGACTGCCAAGGTCGACGCGGCGGCGACCGCTGCGTTGAAGCAGGCCGAGCGCGCCGCGGAGGAGGGAGCGAGGCCGAACTCGAACTCGCCAAATGCTCCCCAATCTAATTCTCCCCAGGCGAATTCACCGCAAGCAGCCAGCAACGATCCAGCCCAGAGTCAGGCCCAGGGTCAGGCGCAGAATGAATCCAGGTCGCAAGCGCAGGCCGAGGTGCAGCGGGCTCAGGAGCGAGCGGCGGCCAGTCTTGCGGCGCGCGAGTCGCAATTGCAGCGAGACCGGGACATTGCCGAAGCGATCGCCCGACTGGCGATGGACCAGCAGCAGGCTCGCGATCAAATCGCTCAGGCGGCGGAAGAATTGGGCGCGTTCGCAGACCAGATGGCAGGCCAAACGGGTCAGCAGGCAGGGGAACAATCGGGAGATCAGTCCGGTCAGCAGTCCGGCGAGCAGGGATCGCAGCCGGCAGGCAGCGAAGCGGGGAAGACGGCGAACAGCAAGTCGGCGTCGAACAACAGTTCGGCGAAGCCGGGATCGCAGCCACCTTCGGAGCAGCAGTTAGCGGCGGCGCAGCAGTTGATGGAAGCGACGCAGCGGTTTGCCGAGGCGCAACGAGCGACCGGCGAGGGTGCTGCGGAGATTTCCGGTCAGCAGCAGGTTGCGAATCGGCCGATCCGCGAGGGGTTGGATGCCGCGTCACAGTTGGGAGCGAACGAAGCGATGCCAGGGTCGGCCGGTGAGTTGGGTGAGGCAGGGCAAGCGGACGGACAGTCACCAATGCCATTAGCGCCGACCGATCAGGCGCCGGGCAATACGCCTAGCGACGGTTCGACACCGGCAGACGGAAGTTCGGCGGGTGAGCCGGGGCAAAGTGGAGGAAAGTCTTCCTCTCCACCCGGGTCGTCGCCGCCGGGCTCGCAACCGGGCTCCCAATCCGGATCGCAGCAGCAGCGGGATCTCGGAACGGGCTTTGTACCGAACTCACCGGAGATGACGGCGGAGCAGATCGCGGGGCAGAGCGCGTTGCAGCAAGCGGAGTCGGCATTGAGCCAGGCATCGGCGGCGATGCAGAGCAGCGGTCAGAGTTCGTCGCAGCAGGGGCGATCGGAGAGCGGCAAGCAGTCGGCCGCGGACCAGAAATCGCAAGCCGACGGTCAGCAGTCGTCGACGGCGAATTCGGGCGGGGCGTCGAAGGGCGGCAAGGAGCAGAAGAATCAGAAGGCCGAGGACGCGGCACCGCAGTTGAATCCGACGGCGCAGGCTGACAGTCGCAGCGGAGACGGCGACGGATCGGGCAAGAAGGCAGACGAATTGAAATTCGACAAGGAGCCTTGGTTTGCCAAGCTTCCTCCGTCGTTGCGAGGCGCGATTCAGGCGAAGTCGCGCGGCAAGGCCCCGCGAGGTTATGAAGAGCGTTTGAAGCGGTATTTTGAAAACATCGACTAACCGAGAACATCGACGAACCGAGAACATCGACTAAACGTTGACGGAATCATTCAGGAGTTGGACGCATGACGAACAGCGAGAAAGATGACGTTGCCGCCGTACAGCGGTGCGAGCAGGCATACAATCGTTTGCGTGACGAGTTATCGAAAGTGATCGTCGGCCAGAACGACGTGATCGAGCAGGTCTTGATATCCATGTTTGCGCGTGGCCATGCACTGCTTGAAGGTGTGCCGGGATTGGCGAAGACCTTGCTGGTGAGTTCGCTGGCGAAGTCGTTGCACCTTACGTTCAAGCGTATTCAGTTCACGCCGGATTTGATGCCGAGCGACGTGACGGGGACGGAGGTGATTCAGGAGGATTTGCAGACGCGCGAGCGGCGTTACAAGTTCTTGCCCGGGCCGTTGTTTGCCAACATGCTGTTGGCGGACGAAATCAATCGAACTCCGCCCAAGACCCAGGCGGCGATGTTGGAGGCGATGCAGGAGCGGCAGGTCAGTGCGGGTGGAACGATGCATCCGCTGCCGGCGCCGTTCTTTGTGCTCGCCACCCAAAATCCGCTGGAGCAGGAAGGCACCTACCCGCTTCCGGAAGCGCAGCTTGACCGGTTCCTGCTTTACATTCGCGTCGACTATCCGAGCGGCGCGGAGGAGTGGGAAGTGGCGCGACGTGTGACGACCGGACAGCTTGGCGAAATTCAAGCCTGCATGACGGGCGAAGAGATTGTCGAGATGCAAAAGTTGGTGACGCGGGTTCCGGTGAGCGACCAGGTGTTAGGGTATGCCTGGGCGTTGGTGCGTGCATCGCGGCCGGGGATGCCGGAGGCACCGGAGTTTGTGAACAAGTGGGTGAGTTGGGGTGCGGGGCCGCGCGGTGTGTTGACGCTGGTGACGGCGGCGAAGGCGAGGGCGATCCTGTACGGCCGTTATCATGCCACGGTGGCGGATGTGCAGGCGATCGCCAAGCCGGCGCTGCGACATCGCATCGCCGGGAACTACTCGGCGCAGGCCAACAACGTGAACAGCGAAAAGCTGATCGATCTATTGATGGAAGCGGTGCCTGCCGACCGCAAGTACGAAAAACCGGCGGCGTAAGGGCAATCCATGGCGCAGAGCGTTCTTTCCCGTTATCTTGATCCCGAAGTGTTGGGACAAGTTGCCGACCGGCACATTACGCCGCAGGGGCTGGTGATCGGCAACCTGGCCGGCGCGCACAAATCGCCGCTATCGGGCTTCGCCGTGGAGTTTGCCGGGCACCGCGAGTACGTCCCCGGCGACGATCCCAAGCACGTGGATTGGCGCGTCTATTTCACGCGCGACAAGTACTTCGTCAAACAGTACGAATTGGAAACCAATTTCGTCTGTCATCTGCTATTAGACGTCAGCGCTTCGATGCGCTACGGGCAGGGACGAGAGCAGAAGATGCTTTGCGGGGCCCAGATCGCTACTACGCTGGGGTACTCGGTGGTTCGCCAGAGCGACAAGGCGTCGCTGACCACGTTCGATGAAAAGATTCGCGGTTTCATTCCACCGAGCAATTCGCTGGGGCAGATTGTCCGCATGACGCAGCATCTGGACGAATTGCAACCCGTGCAAAAAACGCAAGTTGCCGATTGCTTGAATGAAATTGCCGGACGGATCGGTCGACGTGAAATCCTGTTTGTGATCAGCGATTTCTTCGGCAGCCTGGACGGCCTCGAGAACGCCCTGCAACGGTTGCGTTACCAAAAGCACGAAGTCGTGATGTTTCAGGTGTTGCACCACGACGAACTGACCTTTGAGTTCGACGGTACGGTCAAGTTCAAGGGGTTGGAGGTTGCGGAGGAGTTGCTGGTGCAGCCGGAGGATCTGCGGCGCGGTTACCTGCAAGCCTTGGAACGCTTCAATACGGAGCTTGACGAAATCGCGCAGCGAAACCGCTGCGAGCTTGTCCGCATCGACACGCGACGCGACTTAAGCGAATCGCTGATCGATTATCTGAACCAGCGCACTCGCGTCCGGTCGCGACACTAGCAGCGCGTTGCGGGCACCGCGGCACGCGGCATCCCGAGTAGGCGGCCGACGGTTCAGGAGGGCCGACGTTAACTGTCCCGCGAAATCGGAACCGTTGGGGTGGCGTTGCGATCATCTTCCCAGACCCAACCGAATTGCGTGTGGGAGGGCTGGGGATTCTTCAGGTACTCGCGTCGCAATTGCGTGAACTTGTCGTGCTCGATCTCCTGCCGCTTGGCTACGGGATCGATGCCCCAAAGTTTCGCCGCATTGAGTCCGAAGATCTTGTTCTTGATCTCTTGGGTTAACTCGGGGTAGCCGTATTTTTCTTTCAGATCCGGCTTCATCTTCAAGCGTCGCATGCGTTCGATCTGGCTTTGAGGGCTGCCGCTCCAGATCGAGTCGGTTCCCCAGAGGATGCGATCTTCTCCGACGACTTTCAGCATTTGCCCGAGCATATGCAGGCAGGTGTCGGGTGCGAAGGCGGACAGTTGTCCGAAGGTGCTGCCGAGTTCGAAATAGACGTTGGTGACTTCGGGGTTTGCTGCAAGGTCGCGGAGCAAATCGCTGATCCAGGGAATCGATTGCGGATCGGCGTTGGCCGGCCTTTCGAGTCCGCGGAAACCGGAGTGGTAGATGATGAAATTCAGTTTGGGCCAATCCTTTGCGGCGGGCACGACATCGCGGGGATGGCAGTGTTCTTCGTTGAACAGGCCGAGCGGCAGGCCTTTATGCACGCAGACATTGTGGATGCCCATCTTGAGTGACTTTTCCCAGAACGGGTAGGCGACTTTTTCGTCGTTGAGCCACCATGCGCGTTCACCGATTTCAGCGCCGGTGTACATTTTCCAGGCGCTGATCTTCAGCTGTTCAACTTGTCGCGAGAGTTCATCCAGTTCGGATGCGCCCAAGTTGGGGCGGAGCAGGCCGTGGCAGACGACGCGCTGCGACTTTGCCAGTCCGTTGACGTAATCCCGCGTGGCCGCCATTTGGTCCGGAGGCAGCGGATTCTTGTCCCATTCGCGAGTGGGCACGCCGCTGATCACCGCCATCACGGTATCGCTGTCGAAAAACACTTCCTTCACATAATGATCGCGATTGAGTCGCTCGATGCTGGTCTGCAGTTCGGCGGCCGGACGAAGCATTTTGACGAAATCTTTGAACCAGCGCCCTTCGCGGGACTGGTCGTACCATTCCCGTTCGACATCGACGTGGTGGGTTTGCACGTCGAAGATGAATTGATCTTTCGGCCAACGTTCGCGGACCTTTTCGAGGTCGACCAGTTCGTCGGCCGAGACTTCGTAGCACGGTCCGAAGACTTCGTTCATGGCGAGCAGCGCGGCGGCGAGTCCACAACCGGTGCGGAGGAAATCGCGTCGTGACATGCCGAGTTGCGAGGAACTGCGTTCGGCGTGCGCCCAGAGCCGCAATTCGACTTGCCGCTGTGCTTCGGATTGCGGCGGCGGCACGAATTCTTCGTTCGAAACGATCCGGGTGGGCAGTGGCGGCAGTTCATCGCGCTGCGCGTCGAGATGGCATTGACGGATCCAAGGCATGGAACAGGTTCCTTGTGGAGAGCACGGCGGGAGAGACGGGGGCCGCGGCAGGAATAGGAACGCGCCGCGGACGGTTTCCTCAGTCGATGGTTGCTCGCGGAGCGGCGAAGCTACTTCTTCGTATAGAACTCGACGTACCCGAACATCATTTCTTCCCAGGTTTGCTCGCCGAACTTTACCGTGGCTTTCGGATCGGGATTGGCCGGGTTCCGTGCCGAATTATCGAAATGGGCTTCGCATTCGATACGCGAACCTTTCTTCAACTCAAGCGGTTCGGCAAGGCGGTAGCTGAGCTGCCAATTGAAATCGTACTGCGGCACGGAGAGCAGCTTGGTGCGGTTGCCCTTGGGGTCGACCGCGAAGTAGACGAAATCGCGTCCCCGCAGATGCATGTGCGGGAACAGCGCGAGCACGACCGTATCATGGCGAACCGGTTCGGAGGCGGTGACGCGGAAGTGGGAATCACCCGGGGGAATGGCGAAACGCACGTTGGTGACGCCGTGGTTTTTTACTTCGTGTTGGGGCGGTTCCTTGGCGAAGATAAAACCGACTTCCGACTGATCGATTTCTTCTTTACCTGTGGGTGTGTAGTGCATTTGCCACACCAGTTCGGCACCGGCCGGAATCTTTCTCGCCATGCCGGGCGGGAAAATCGTGGGATCAGCGCCGGGTGCCGTGGCGGTGATCCACACCGGCATGTTCTTGGTTTCGGGATTCTTCGGATCGCGATAATAAACGATGATGTGGTGCACGGCGGCTCGGCTGCCGGGTCGGGGCTCGGCGGCCTGTACCCACACGTCTTCTTTGAAGTCGGTGGGTGTCACAAAGTACTGGTAGGAGACCGTGCCTTTCGCAGGCACTTTGTAGGCGCGGGGCATGGTGAAAACGATATCCGGTTTGCCGATCCGCCAGCCTTGCTCAAAGGTCGGCGTCGCAGGGACCTTTGCGGGGTCGCCCAGCGGAGATCCCGAATCAACCCAGGCTGCCAGGGTGTCGATTTCCTCGACGGACAGGCGACGATTGTTGGCAAACGTTCCGAAGCGGGGATCGGCGTGCCAGGGCGGCATGCGACGCTGCACCACCACTTCCCGCATCATCTCGGCACAATTCGCAGCATCTTCGTAGCTGGTCAGCGAAAACGGTGCGGCCGTTCCCGGATGGTGGCAATCGACGCAGTGCTTGGCCAACAGCGGCGCGATGTGCTCGGCGTAATTCACCGTGCCTCGCTTCTTGCGCTGTTCGCGATGCGTGATCAGGCATCCGGCCGTGTCGGTCTCCGGCTTGGCAATCGGCTCGTTGCTGAGGAAGGCGTTGATCGCATCGCGCAGGTCATGATGTTGAGCATCTTCCCGTTTGTAGTCGTAGCCGATCCGGTCATCGATGCGACCGTGATATTGAACGACGTAGCGACTGTCGAGCAAAAACGTTTCGGCCATGCGCGTCGCGCCGAACAGTCCCAACGTTTCCTGTTTGGCGTCGAGCAAAACGGGAAACTCAATTTTGTATTCCGAACGGTGTTTGCTGATCGATTCCAGCGTATCGCCCGGGTTGGCGTAGACGCCCAGGAACTCGATCTGCTTCTCGGCGTAGGCCGTTCGTAACTCGGCGAGGATCGGCAGGTAGGCGTTCCCGATCGGGCAAGCGGTGCCCAGGAACACAACTACCACGCCGCGTTTGTCGTTGAAGTCGCCCAGTCCGATCATTTTTCCTTGCGGGTCGGTCAACACGAAGTCACTGATTTTACGACCGACAAGTCGCGATGCCGCGGACGGTTTCGCGGCGGCAGGTTCGTCTTGACCGAACAGGGCAGTCGGAAGCAGTGCGATGAGTGCAAGTGTGGTAAGTGTTCGTGTGATGGAGAGAACATCACGGTGAAAACGACACGTCGGCATACGACCTACTCCCGTTGACCTAGACTGCTCAGCACCCGCGACTGCAGACGGTACCCGCCGCAGGTCGCATCAGGTTTCAACGGTAAGCGATTTGTGGCTTTTTCGTAAGGCCACCTCGGACGCCAGCACGGTCCAAAAAGGGGAGAAAATCAGACCGCAGCGGCGGAAAAGGCCGACCGCGAGGGCCCGGACTCGATGAGACGACACAAGGGGCGAGGCCGGGCCGAACGGAGGCAATGCGGAGGCACGCTGGCAGATGGCTTTGGGAGGGCGGCGCTCGTTTGCCGCGTCAGCGGTGGAGCGTGCTTAATTTCCCGCACCGGCCTTGTTTTGG
>JBJOLO010000038.1:0-4704 GCA_046045565.1 Planctomycetota bacterium
GATCGAGTACCAGTTGGCGGGTGTGAATCAGGTTCAAGTGCAACCGGCGATCGGTTTTGATTTTGCCAACGGCCTACGGAGCGTCGTTCGACAAGATCCGGATATCATCATGGTTGGTGAAATTCGCGATCGTGAGACCGCTTCGGTGGCCATGCAGTCTGCGTTGACGGGACACCTCGTGTTCTCCACCGTGCACACCAATGACACGCCCAGTGCCTACACGCGTTTGCTTGACCTCGGAGTGGAGGAGTTTCTTCTGAACGCCGCTCTTCGTTCGATCATCGGTCAGCGACTGGCACGTCGACTCTGTGAGCATTGCGCAACGCCCTCGCAGGCGGCCGAGCAGTTGATGTCGGATATGGGTCTTTGGCCCCTGGCGTCACGACTAGGACTCGATTCGCCACGTTTGCTCGAGGCGGTCGGCTGTGATCGGTGCGGAGATACAGGCTACCGCGGACGAGTTGCCATTGCTGAATATTTGCGGTGTGACGAGCATATCCGCGCTCTTTCGAAAGGCCCGGATTTCCTTCCGAAAGCGCGCCAGCATGCGTCTTCACAGGGCTGGAGGACATTGCTCGAGGACGGCTTCGCCAAAGCGCTGCGCGGTACCACTACGGTCGCGGAAGTGTTGCGAGTGGCGGGCTGATGGGTCAATTCAAATTCGAGGCCTTTGACCAGTCCGGAGGCCGGGTCACGGGTACTGTCGAGGCGGAAACGGAAACGGCGGCCGCGGCGGAATTGCGCGAGCGCGGTTTGCTGCTCAAGCAGTTGGCAGCGGTGGGTGCGGAGACCGATTGGCGAACTGCCCTAGGTTTGGGCGAGCGAAGAGTAGGACTTGCCGATCTCGAGTTCCTGACGGCCGAGCTAAGCCTCTTGCTCGACAGCGGTGTGCGTATAGACAGGGCTGTCGACATACTCCAGCGTGCGGGCAAGGGTGGCGCGGTATCGCGACTGCTTCGCGCGATGGCCTTGGACATCAAGCAGGGTAAGCAGCTCTCGGAGGCCGCCGCGTCACACCCCGATGTCTTCGACAATTTGTACATCAACCTCGTTTCGATCGGTGAGGCGGGCGGGAAGTTGCCTGAAGTGTTCCGAGGGCTTGCCGGAGATCTGCGTTTTCGCCGTGAGTTGCAGCAGAAAGTGGTATCCGCTGCCGTCTACCCGCTGGTGGTCGCCGGTGTTTGCGTTGTGGCCTTGGTTTTCATTCTCAACTTCGTTGTCCCTAATCTGGAATCGATCTTTGCCGATGCGCAGGACCTTCCTTGGTACACGGCCCTCCTGTTGTCTGCGAGTGATTTCATGGTCCGTTGGCAGTGGCTGCTTCTGCTGGTCCTTGTCGGTGGAGCAACGGTGATCTGGCGAATGCGGACATCGCCCGGAGTGGTCGAGTTTCGAGATCGAATGCTGCTCGAGCTTCCGTTTTTGCGTGAGGCAACGGCGATGGTCGAGCGCATCCGGTACTGTGGGGGCCTCGGTCTCATGCTCGATGCCGGAATACCCGTTGATAAGGCATTGAGCCTTGCTACAGGAAACGTCCGGCATGGTGTACTCAAACGTGAGATGCAGACCGCAGTCGAAAAAGTAAAGCGTGGTGAACAACTCTCCGGAGTGCTTCGCCAAACCAGGCTCTTCCCGAGTTACTTTGCCTCGCTGCTCGAGGTCGGCGAGGAGGGTGGAGAGCTCGCCAAAGTATTCAACGAAATTGCGCGCAGGAGCCGCGATGAATTTTCGGCGTGGGCTCTTCGATTGACCACCATTCTGGAGCCGTTGCTCATCGTCATCATGGGCGTGATCGTTGGCGGTGTCGTAGTGATCATGATGTTGAGTATCACATCGGTGGCAGACGTTGAGCTTCGATGAAAATACTGCTCGTGCACAACTACTACCGCTCCGGAGCGCCGGGCGGTGAGGATATTGTCTTTGAGCAGGAGCGTGACCTGCTGATCGAGGCTGGACATGAAGTTCATTGCTACACCAGAAGCAACGACGAAATGGACGAGCACAGCATTGCGGATCGCCTGCGAGTGGTCTCTGGCATGCAACGCTCCAGGCGGACGGTGCGCGAGCTACGTAAAGTATTAAGGCGGTTTCGGCCCGACGTCGCGCATTTTCACAATGTTTTTCCGCTCATAAGCGCTAGTGCCTACGAGGTCTGCCATTCGGAGCGTGTGCCTGTTGTGCAGACGATTCATAACTTCCGGCTTTCTTGCAGTACCGCGACGCATTTCAAAGATGGGCAAGTGTGCGAACTTTGTACTCCCGGAGATCCTTGGGCTGCCGTTCGCCATCGATGTTATCGGGGTTCGCGACTGGCATCCTTGGCTGTGGCGGCCACGCTGTTCCGCAATGATGCATCCCACGTTTATCGACGATGTGTCTCGAAGTTCATTACTTTGACCAACTTTGCGGCCCATCGGTTGATCGCGGCTGGAATTCCCGAGGCGCTCGTTACCGTCAAACCTAACTTCGTTGCCGATCTCTCGAGCGAACACGCTCAAGCATCTGGACATAACAGTTTCGTTTTCGCGGGCAGACTTTCACCGGAGAAAGGGGTTCAGTTTCTGCTCGACTCTTGGGAGACGGTTGGCGATGTTCCTCTTACGATTGTGGGGGATGGGCCTCTCAGAGACGACCTGGAAAGGTTGGTCCGAAGAATGTTACTGCCCGTCACTTTCCGGGGACCGCTCAATCGGGCAGATTTATCGGCCGTTTTCCGAGAGGCCCGAGCGGTAATCGTCCCGTCGATGTGGTTTGAGGGAGGCGTTCCGCTGACGATTCTTGAATCGATGACCGTCGGGACGCCGGTCATCGCGTCGCGCATCGGAGGCATCCCAGAGTTGATTGACCACGAAACCGACGGTCTGCTATTCGATCCGGGCGATCGAGATGGATTGATCGCCGCCGTTCAGCGGATTAATTCCGACGATGGTCTTCGCAGGCACATGGGGTTGTCCGGTCGTGAAAAAGTGCGTCTGCATCACGACCCCGAAGTCAATTTGCGTGCATTGATAGCAGTTTACGAGAGCGCGATGGGAGCGTGACCGATGGATATGTATGTTCACGCTCGCAGAGTCGCGTTCGGCATGACACTTTTGGAACTGCTCATCGTCATCGCCATTGTCGGGCTTTTGACTTCGCTGGTCACTCCTGCAGTCTCGACGCAGATGGAGCGTGCGTCTGCGCAACAGGAGTTTCTAGATCTACGAAATCGGTTTCGTTCATTGTCTTTTCGCGCCTACTCGAGTGGCGTTCCGATCGTGGTTCGGGCATCTGGAACAGCACTGGAGTGGCAGGCGACGGATACGTCGCGCGTCAAGGCATACAAGTATATTTTCTTTGAGCCGCGTCAGGAGTTCACGATTTCTTCGAGCGGAATAGCCAGCATTCAGTATCTGGACTTTCGGCAGCGCTCTGCCCCACGGCAGTTAGCGCTGAATGAGTGGTTGTCGGAGAAATCGGCGCCGTGAACCCGAGAATCCGTGGACTGACCCTGATCGAGGTTCTGATCGCGGCAACCATACTCTTTACAATGCTCGCCGTCGTTAGCGAGTCATATCGCGCGAGCCTGATGGCGAGTTCTCGGGCGGAGGACACGGTCAGGCTGTTGACGCCGCTACCGCTGATTACCTCGGCGGTGAGGCAGCAACTGATCGCGAATCCGATTGAGCGTGTCGAGGGGGGTGGCGAGTTATTGGGCGTCCGATATCGCTTCGTCGCGGACTCTCTCGACTATCGACCTCCGTTGCCGCGATTCAATACGGATACTGGTGAGTTCACAACATATCCGCCACGCTTCCGCTTGTACGAGGTTTCTTTGGAGTTACGGTCCAAGCGCGCCGTGCGTTCATGGCGTTACCGGGAGGTGGCGTGGTCAAGCGCTACAGGGTGACTGGCTTCACGCTGGTCGAGTTGTTGATCGCGATGGCCGTGCTGACCATGGTAATTGGTCTGTCGTCCTTCGCATTCAGTCTTTTCAGTCGATACTGGGATGGCAACCTCGACAGATTCGAGCGATCGCTTGGCTCGCTGCAGCGCGTAGACCTTGTAATTACCGCGGTGGAGGACGCTTTGCCTTGGGCCGTTCGCGGATCGGAAGGACAGATCGGGTTCTACTTCCTGGGACGTGACGAGGGGCTCACCTTTGTGACGAATAGCCCGGTGTTCGAGCGCGACTCGCCTGCGCTGGTCCGGGTCTTCCGCGAACAGACATCGAGTGGCAAGTGGGGACTTTTTTATGAGGAGGCTCCGCTCGGCGATGTCAGCCTGCGGTTTGCGTCACAAGTGGTCCCGTTTAAGCATCGACTTCGGGTTCTGGATTCCGCAGCGGAAATATCCTTCAGGTATTATGGCTACGAGGGACGGAGCGAGCCAACGGAGACGTCGCCCGATTCGGATACTGTCAGGCTTTTCTGGTTTTCCGTGTACGACGGAATGATTCAATACAGGCATCCACTAAAAGTCGCTCTGAGTATCGACGGACATGAATCCGTGTTCGACATGCCGGAGCGGGATACTGTCGTCCTTGCGGCGCTCGATGAAGGAGTTTGATTTGGCTCGTAAAGCGTTTTCTCGTTCGGACGGCGTGGCATTGATTCTGGTGCTCATGATCACCGGTGTGACGGGTTTGCTTATCCTCGGGATTGGGTTAGGGGCGCAGGGACAGGTGGAGCGCGCGAAAGCCCTCGTTGATCGCGCCAATGCATC
>JBJOLO010000055.1:0-4610 GCA_046045565.1 Planctomycetota bacterium
TTCGCGAGCATCACGCAGGTTGTGTATTCCCCATTGTTGAGTTCGGGGGTTACACCGTTTGAGCCTTCCCGGTCATTCGCAACTTGCGGGAGCTTGTCGTTCACTCGCGATCATGCATTCGTGGTCATGCGCGAGCAGTCGTGGTCATACGCCCGGCACCCTGCGGGCTGCGAGGGCCGAGTTGCAGGCTAGGGCCGAGTTGCAGTCAGGCGCCGGGCTCTCAGGATGTTGCCGTGCCGCTGAGGCGATTCGTCGGTGAGGTAAATCGAACGTGCCTCGTCATTTTTCCCGTCCGCCTCGTACGCACGCGCCAGGTTGTAGCGAGCCGACGTGGTCCACGGTCCGTCCGGGGTGACGGCGAGCGTCAATTGATCGAGCCAGTTTGCGGCGACGGAGTAGTTGCCCAGATCGTAGTGCGCGAGGCCGATCCAGTAACTAGCGTAGTTCTGCGAGCGGCGCGTGATGTTTTTGGCCGCTTCCAAACGCAGACGCCAGTCTTCTTCGGTTTCCCCGGGTACTTTCACCAGGCCCAGCGCTTTCTGGTAATCGCTTTCGACGTCCAATTTTTCGATGTAGGCCAGGGGTACTCGGGCTTTCATATATAGATTGGTAGCGCCTTCCTGATCGCCCTGTTTCTCCAGCACGCCGCGCAGTTGGCGGTGACGGCCTTGCACGAGCGGATGAAGTGATTGGAACATCGACTGTTCCGCCAAGGCGGCTCGGACCAACTCGATGTCCGGTGGAACGACGCGGCCGAGCGAACCGAGATAAAGGGGCGCCTCCCACGGCACCGGCCAGATATACGACCGATTGATCCCCAGGTCCTGCCGCAATTGCTTGGCAAGCGCACTCGGCGAAGTCGTCAGCACCGCTCGGTCCGCACCGACGAGTGACGACTCGAGCAGCGACATCCGGCGCGATGCAGCGGCGGGTGACGCGTCGAGATAGGCGATTACATTGGCGAGATCGGTTGCCGAGACGGGATACTTGGCCCGGTCATCGACGTCGAGTTTGGAAAGCAGTTCGGGTTGCTTGACGACTTCGGCGAGCGTGGCGATGCCGGTGCCGCCGGCGTCGGGGATCGGAAGTCCGAGGGACGTGTCGAAGAGAAAAAGCTCCTTGCCGATGACGGCGGCAGGAACCCACGGTCGCGGACGCGACAGCGATTTAGTGTCTTCCGTCGCGAGCATCACTACATGGATGCCCTGTTGGCGGGCCATGAGGATCAGCAGCCTCGCCCGCTGCCAGGCGTCGCCGTGGCCGTAAAGCAGGCATTGCCACGGCTCGTACATGTAGCCTGGGCCCGGGATGCCGCGCCAGCTCACCGGATCAGGGACCGTCGATGCCGCTGCTTCGCCCGCGGCTGTCTTCGTATCGCCGGCAGCCGGGACGCCGGTGGCAGGAGCGGTCGCGGATTCGGCTTGCATTTCCAGCAAAACGTCGAGTTGTATATTTCGTACGATCCAGTCGAAGTAGCGATCCACCTTCAGGAGTTTGTCGATCTCGTCGGCGGATAACGCCGGCGTGCGTGCCTTGGCCCAAGCCGCAATGTCGGCGCGAGGCGGTTGCGTCGCAATCCATTGCGACAGGTCGCGGAACCAATAGGCCTCCTGAAGTTGTTTGACGTCGTACGGGCTGAAGCTCAGCGACTGCAGTTGCTTGAGCGGTGATTTGGCCCGGATCGCCGCAGGCAGCCGCTCCATCATCGGGTCTGCTTCCCAACTCGCCGACGTATCGACCGATTCCAGCCATTGGCCCAAGTGGTAGAGGATTTCCGGTGCCGCGGCGTTTTCTTCAAACTCGTCCAGATGCGTCAGTTGCTGGATCGCCTGCGTGAGATGTTCGTTCGAGGAGGAGTCCGCCGAGACGCTCGCCGGTCGGCGCGGTTGCTTGGGTGCGGAGTCGCAACCGAGTAACAGGACGGCAGCGATCGCCAGGATCATCGCCAGTCGTAGCGTCAGGGTGGAGGCCCGACTGGAGAAGGTGGTCGCAACAGCGGGCGACCCGTTGGCAACGAAAAGGTTGGTGATGAAGCGATTCGTGAGCGGCATGACGGGCGTTGGGTGCATAGAACATCGTGCCGCGCAATTACGGCAGGTTGTGGACCAGGTTTCGGATGGCGAGCAGTCGTTCGAGTAGAGGGGCGAATTGGTCGAGCGGAATCATATTGGGACCGTCGCTTGGCGAGCGGTCCGGCTCGGGATGTGTCTCAAAAAACAGGCCGTCGATGCCGATGGCGACGGCGGCGCGTGCCAGCGGTTCCACCATCGCTCGATTGCCGCCGGTAGCGGCACCGAGTCCTCCCGGTTCCTGCACACTGTGCGTCGCGTCGAACACGACGGGGGTGCCGCAGTCCCGGAGCTGAACCAGGGCTCGCATGTCATTTACCAGCCGCCCGTAACCGAAAAACGTACCCCGCTCACAAACAAGGACATTACGTGCGCCGGACGCTCGAAGTTTGCCGACCACGTGCTGCATATCCCAGGGGGCCAGGAATTGCGCTTTTTTCACGTGAACGGCCGAGGGGGTATGGGCCGCTGCCACGAGCAAATCCGTTTGTCGGCAAAGGAATGCCGGGATCTGCAGCAGCTCGCAAACTTCGGAAACCGGCGCTGCCTGAGTCGATTCGTGGATGTCCGTGGTTACCGGCACGTTCAGTTCGCGACGCACCTTCTCCAGGACTCGAAGTCCCTCCTCCATGCCCAGTCCCCGGAATGCGCTGCCGCTGGTCCGGTTCGCTTTGTCGAACGATCCCTTGAAAATCCATTGGACTGGCAACGAAGCGGTGATCTTGTAAAGACGTTCCGCGATCTGCATCGCCAGCGACTCGTTTTCGAGAACACATGGCCCGGCAATCAACAGCAAGGGATTTCCGGGGCCGCAAGTGTAAGGGCCGATGGCGGCCATAGCTGGGGGCGATGCGTTCATGTCGCGAAGTATAACGGCACACCGGGATTCCGTCAGGAGCATCGCGGCGTCGCCGGCTGCCGCCCGGGTTCCCTCGATAACCGTAGTTCCCTTGACGACAGTCGGAAGGTTGCCTAACTTATTGAATTCGGAGACTTTAAGGGCGACGCGAGTCGCGGGAACGGAGCCAGAGAATCCCGGTTCGGAATCGATGTCAGCATCGACGTCATGACCGGCTTGTGAAACGATCCGTGGCGTGCGCGAACCTCGCGGGAACGTCGCTCGAGATCGGCTCGGTTCGTGCGATAGTGACTTGTTGACCCTGATCGTTGCCGGCGTAGCTTCAATTGGCAGAGCACCGCATTCGTAATGCGGGGGTTGCGGGTTCGACTCCCGCCGCTGGCTTTTTGGACAACAAGGCCATCCAGACAAGAATTTCATTCAGTCAAGAATGCCATTACAGTCAAGAAGGCCCTGTTGTTCCACCGAACACACCAGCGAACCCATTTTGGCTGAGAGCGACCTTGGCAGCCGAGGTCGCCAGCGAGGAGCATACTTCGACCGGGATTGTTTGACCGACGCTTCTTGAAGCGTGAGCGGTTGGATTGGATCTCGAACGGCGATGGGGTACTGGCTCGGCTGGTGGACGGATCGTATCCGATCGTCCCTGGACGGCTGTCGTGGGAACAAGGAATATTGGCCGTAGTAAATCGGAAGTAGTAAATTGGACGACGGAGCTTATCGCGGCGACGGAGACGTGGTGGGTTCCGAAGTCAATGCGTTTTTCGTGTTGGTTTTGGCGTGTTAGCTAGTGGGGAGTTTGGCGAGATGGCAACCGGTGTGACGACCGATGTGCGGGAAATCGTTCTTTCGAACAGCACTTTTGGCCCCCGCGAGGTGGAGCAGATCACGCGCGCGGTGAGCGAAGATTTCGCAAACTTCGGCGTGCTTCGCGATGCCGTTGCGGAATTGGACGCTCGCGAGGAGCGATCGCCGGCGACGTCGGTTCGCTTCGGCGTGTGCCTCTATTTGATGGGGCGGTACTCCCGGGCCGCGGAAATCCTGTCCAGCGCCGACGGTGGAGCGGTCGCTTTGTTCTATCAAGGCAAGAGCCGTGTCGCGCTGGGCCAGATCGACCAGGCCATGAAGAACTTCGAGGCTGCCCGAGTTGCCGGTTACAGCGGCGATGATTGCACGCTGGCGGTGGCCGATGCCTTGCGTCATGCCGGAAAACACGATCAAGCGCTCGCGAAACTCGACTCGCTTTCCGGTGCCGTGGAACAAACGGCCGAGTATTTGTATCAGCGAGCCGCGACGGTGGCGAAGGTGCACTACAACCCTTCTGAAGTCGTAGCGCTCTATGAGCGAGCAGTTCAGGCGGACGAGCGGCACGGCGGCGCACTATTCGGCTTGGCTGTCGAGAATGATCGACGTGGCAACGATGAGGAGGCTTTGCAGCTCTATCAGCGGGCTGCCGCGACCTTCCCCACGTTCGTCGGCGTGCTGCTGAATTTGGGTCTGCTGTACGAAGATCGTCAGCAATACGACCGGTCGCAGATCTGCTACCAGCGGATCCTCGAGACCTACCCCGATCACAAGCAAGCCCGACTCTACCTGAAAGACGCCTCGGCTTCGGGCAACATGATGTTCGACGAAGATGCGGCTCGCAAGAACGACCGCCTGACCCAGGTGCTCAACATCCC
>JBJOLO010000109.1:0-10912 GCA_046045565.1 Planctomycetota bacterium
TACGAATGCACACAGCGATTCCCCGACTGGGATATTGTGCTAGCAGAAAAAGAGCCGGAACTCGCAGCGCATCAGACGGGCCACAATTCAGGAGTATTGCATTCGGGCATTTACTATCAGCCCGGTTCGCTTCGTGCTATCAACTGCCGCGCCGGCAAGAAAGCGATGGAGGAGTTCTGCAGTCAGTACGCCGTGCCCTACGAAATCTGCGGCAAGGTGATCGTCGCGACGGACGAATCGCAACTACCGGCGCTGAATCGTATTTTCGAGCGTGGCCAGCAAAACGGGGTTCGCTGTGAATTGATCGGCCGCGAGCGGCTTGGTGAATTGGAACCGCACACGGCGGGAATCCAGGCCATTCACGTGCCGGAATCAGGGATCGTCGACTATCGGGCCGTCAGCCTGAAACTGGCCGAGATTCTTTCGTCGCGTCCATGCGAGATTTGGACGAACGCGGCGGTGACAGCTATTGATTCGCGGCAGGATGCGGTGTACGTGACGACGCGGCGCGGCGAAATCGCCGCGCGCTACCTGATCAATTGTGCGGGACTTTATTCGGACCGCATCGCCCGAAAAGGCGGCCAAAAACTGGAGACGCAAATCGTCCCGTTTCGCGGCGAATACTACGAACTCAAGCCCGAGGCAACCTACCTCTGTCGCAACCTGATTTATCCGGTTCCCGATCCGAGCTTTCCTTTCCTAGGCGTGCATTTCACTCGGATGATCGGCGGGGGCGTCGAGTGCGGCCCGAATGCCGTTTTCGCCATGGCGCGCGAGGGCTATCACAAATGGTCGTTCAATGCCCGCGATCTCGCGGAATCATTGATGTTTGTCGGCTTTCGGCGGCTGGCATGGAAATACTGGCGAACGGGACTCGGCGAAATATGGCGCTCACTCAGCAAGGCCGCATTTGTGCGAGCCCTGCAACGATTGGTACCGGAGATTCGCAGCGAGCAACTCGTCCCGGCTCGGGCAGGAGTACGGGCGCAGGCCCTCAAGCCCGAGGGGCAACTGGTTGACGATTTCTTGATCCTCGACCATCACCGGATCGTCAATGTCGCGAATGCTCCATCCCCCGCAGCGACGTCGTCCTTGAATGTCGGAAAACTGATTATCGATCGCCTGACGACGATCGTGGATGCCTGACCGATCGCTCGTTCGACAGACCGTAAAGGCGAGCCCGAAGCTCCCGCGATTTTCACAAGCCGCAGGCGTTGTTTGACCGCACGCGGCGCGACTTGCGGCGGCCGTCGTCTGGCGTCCCGTCGTCGATCACTTATAATCGGGCACGTAGATTTGAGATTTGAGCACTCAGCGGATCGAGCATTCCTTGTGGGAATCATGTCAGGCAGTCGCACTTAGCAACTTGCGACGGTCGAACCGACTGCCTCGAAGTCAGTTTTTCTCCGCCGGTCGCACCGGTTTCGCGACGGAACATCGATGGTCAATTCGCGTATTACGCCTCTCATCCCTTCACTGCGATCGATCGTCGGTGACGACGGGGTGCTTACCGCACATTCGGACCTGATGGTGTACGAGTGCGATGGTTTCGTCATCGAGAAGAACTCTCCGGATGTTGTGGTCTTTCCCCGCACGACCGCTCAGGTGTCGGAAGTGGTTCGTTTATGCCGACAGCATGGCGTGACCTTTGTCCCGCGCGGTGCGGGTACGAGTCTCGCAGGCGGTTGTTTGCCGGTGGGCGGCGGGGTGATGATCGTGTTGACGAGGATGAAAGAAATCCTCGAGATCAACCTGCGTGACCGTTACGCGGTGGTGCAACCGGGCGTCGTGAACGTTTGGCTCACCCAAGCGCTGCGGGGGACCGGGTTTCACTATGCACCGGATCCGTCGAGCCAAGGGGCGTGCACCATTGGCGGGAATGTGGCCACCAATTCCGGAGGACCTCACACGCTGAAGTATGGCGTCACCGTCAATCATGTGCTCGGCGTCGAATGCGTTACCGCAGACGGCCAGATCGTACAGATTGGCGGGCCGACCGACGAGTCGCCAGGCCTCGATCTCACCGGGGCAGTGGTCGGCAGCGAAGGGACGCTGGTGATCGTCACGCGGGTGTGGGTGCGGTTAACCAAGAATCCGCAAGGCTACCGCACGATGCTCGGCGTGTTTGATTCTGTGGACGACGCCACCAACGCGATCAGTGCGATCATCGGGCATGGCATCGTACCGGCCGCGCTGGAAATGATGGATCAGGGAATCATCACCGCCTTGGAAGCCGCGTTTCAATTCGGCTTTCCACTCGATGCACAAGCCGTTCTTTTGATCGAACTTGACGGACTCGAAGCAGGCCTCGACGCGCAGCGCGACCGCATTGTCGAGCTGTGTAAAAACAGCGGGGCGCGGGAAGTGCGATTGGCTCGAGATGCCGCCGAGCGTGCGAAGCTGTGGAAGTGCCGCAAGCAGGCCTTTGGAGCGATCGGTCGGCTCAGTCCCAGCTATTGCACCCAAGATGGCGTTGTGCCGCGCACCCAATTGCCGCTCATCCTCCGCCGCATCCGAGAGATCTCGGAGCGTTACGGCATCCGCATCGTCAATGTCTTCCATGCGGGGGACGGCAACATCCATCCAATCCTGCTGTTCGACGAACGAAACGCCGAGCAAGTCCGGGACGTGCTCGCCGCGGGCCGTGAAATCCTCGAGGCTTGCTTGCAGTGCGGGGGCAGCGTCACCGGCGAGCACGGCATCGGGGTGGAAAAAATTGAATTCATGCGGTTGATGTTTACCGCCAGCGATCTGGCCGCCATGTCGCGACTTCGCGACGCGTTCAATCCAGACAACTGCCTGAGTCCTGGCAAGATGTTGCCTACGGCGGCAGGCTGCGGCGTGGAGCAAAAGGCACCTCGCAGAAAGGCGGCGGTTTAGCCCATGGCAACGGTCGCCGACATGCTGACGATCACGGAGCGGGTCGCCCCTCGCGAGCAGACCGAACTCGCCGAACACGTCGCGGTCGCGCATGCATCCGGCACCGCTGTTTATCCCTTGGGCGGCAGCACCAGCCTCGGCATGGGAATCCCCGGCAAGATACCGGGGATTGGACTGGAACTCTCCGGACTCGATCGCGTCGTCGATTACCCGGCGCGAGATATGACGATCACCGTGGAGGCCGGCATTCGCCTGGAGACGTTGGCGAAAACGCTGCGGGCTGAGGGACAGGAATTGCCGGTGGATGCCCCGCAAACTTCCACCGCCACCGTGGGCGGATTGATCGCTACCAACCTCAACGGGCCACGGCGTTACGGCCACGGAGCAATCCGCGATTATGTGATCGGCATTCGAGCGGTGGATGGCCGCGGCGAAACGTTTCAAGGCGGCGGACGTGTGGTCAAAAACGTCGCCGGCTACGACTTTTGCAAATTGCTCACGGGCTCGATGGGCACCCTGGGAGTCATCACGCAATTGACGCTCAAGGTTCGACCGTTGCCCGAACAGCGGCTCGTGGTGGCTGCGTATCCGTCATCGCTCCAACAGGTCGAAAATGTGCTCGCCACCGTCGAACGATCGGTGGTCACGCCGGTAGCCATGACTTTGCTGAGCGGCCCTGAGGCGATCTCCGAGCCGCTTGACGCCGCGTATCCGCTCGCCTTGGTGTTCGCACTGGAAGGCACGGCGGCTGAAACCGAATGGCTTGACGGCGAGTTGCGTCAACTGCTGCGGGATCAGGGCATCGATCGAGTCGAGCGTGTAGTCGAACATGCGGATCGGCTCTGGAATCAAATCGTGGACTTCCCGGCCAAAAGCGGCTCGCCGCTGGTCGTCAAAGTAACGGTGGTCCCGAGCGGAGTCGTCGCGATCATCCCTTTGCTTCGCGAGCTCGATCCGCATTGCTCGATCATCGCACACGCGGGTGCAGGCAGCCTGCTTGTGCGATTTTCCAGAATCCCCGAGGGCGGCTTGTCCCGAACGCTGGTTGCGCGCTTGCAGTCGGCTGCGGCACAATCCTCGGGACACGTGCAGATCTTGTCGAATCCGGGCAATGTGGAAGCGACGCGGCAGGCCACCTGGGGTGCGGGACAAACGCCAATGCACTTGATGTCTGCGGTGAAAAAACAGTTTGACCCCCGCAACATCCTGAATCCGGGTCGATTCATTTTTCCGTAAGGATCACGACCGCATGAGCCATGAGGTATCGACCATCACGTCCTCCGCTACGTCGGCCCCGTCGACGACAGGCGACCGCACGTCGATGGCTCCCGCGATCGAGTACGAACGCTTTCTCGACTGCGTGCATTGCGGTCTGTGTACGGCCTCCTGCCCGACCTACTTGGAACTGGGCAACGAGAACGACAGTCCTCGCGGCCGCATTTATCTGATGCGGGGCGTTACCGACGGTAGATTGGAGCTGACTCCCGGCGTCAGGAGGCACTTGGAACTTTGCCTCGACTGCCGGGCATGCGAGACGGCCTGTCCGTCGGGTGTGCAATATGGCCGCTTGATCGAACCGTTTCGGGTGGCGATGGAGTCGGCCGGGGAAACCCACGAGCGGAAAACGAACGACTGGTTCCATCGCTGGCTTCTGTTCGGGCTGTTTACGAAGCCGGAACGACTGCGGCGCACGATGTTGCCGGCACGCATCGCACAGTGGCTGGGCCTCGATCGATTTGTCGAGAACACAGGGCTTTGGAAGCTGTTGCCGCCTCGCCTGGGACGTATGCTGACATTGCTGCCGCCCCTGGAGCGACCGCAACCGGCCTTGCCGAACGTTTCGCCTGCGAAAGGACGCCGTCGAGCTCGTGTCGCATTGTTCACCGGTTGCGTGGGCGACGTGGTTTTCCGATCGACTCACTGGGCGACCCTGCGCGTGCTGCAGGAAAACGGATGCGATGTGGTGGTGCCAGCCGAACAGCAATGCTGCGGGGCGATCCACTTCCACGCCGGCCACAGCGATCCCGCGCGCGGTTTGGCCGATGCCAACATCGAAGCCCTGCGCCCCAACGACGTCGACGCCATCATCGTCAATGTCGCCGGCTGCGGATCGATGCTCAAAGAATACGGACATCATTGGCATGACGACCGCACGGCCGATCGCGAGGAGTTTGCTCGGAAGGTTCGCGACATCAACGAGTTTCTTGACGACCTCGGACTGGTCACGCCACGCGGTCCGTTGCCAGTCACCGTCACGTACCACGACGCTTGTCACCTCGCGCATGCCCAGAAGGTCCGCGAAGCACCGCGACGCTTGTTGCAGCGCATCCCGAGCTTGAAGCTGGTAGAACTTCCCGAGTCCGAAATCTGCTGCGGTGCGGCCGGCACGTATAACTTGACCGAACCCGACATGGCCGATCGGTTGGCCAAGCGCAAGTTGCAGAACATTCGCAGCACGGGTGCCCGTGTGGTGGCGACGGCGAATGCCGGTTGCCTGTTGCAGATCGCACGCGAAGCCCGCATGCAGGGGGAAGTGTTAAAATTGATGCACCCCGTAGAGTTGCTCGACCTGAGCTATCGCAACGAATCCGTCCCGTTCTGAATCCCGATCACCTCAAACCGTAGCTTGGCCTAACCGGCATGTCGCCAGCGCCGTGAATTCGCCCAACCGCTATCTTCGACAAGCTCGCTTCGCGCCGCTCGGCGACGCCGGGCAACGCCGCCTGCAAGCCGCCCGCGTTTTGATCTGCGGGTGCGGCGCGCTGGGGTCGGTGCTGGCCACCTTGCTGGCCCGCGCGGGAGTCGGTTTTCTACGCATCGTCGATCGTGATTTTCTCGAGTGGAGCAACCTGCAGCGTCAGGTGCTGTTCAACGAGGCCGATGTGGTCAGCGGACTACCCAAGGCCGTACTGGCCGGAGAGAAACTGCGCGCGATCAATTCGGAAATTGAAATCGACGCGCAGGTCGTCGATGTTCATGCGGGCAACATCGACGCTTTGGCTAAAGACGTGCATCTGATCCTGGACGGCACCGACAACTTTGAAATCCGTTTTTTGCTGAATGACTTTGCAATTCGTCATGGCATCCCCTGGGTTTTTGGCGGCTGCATCGGCGCCGAGGGCCAGACGATGTCGATCCTGCCGGGCACGACCCCGTGCCTGCGCTGTCTGCTCGGCGACGCACCGCCGCCCGGCACGACCGAAACGTGCGACACCGCGGGGATCCTCGCGCCCATCATCGGAGTCATCGCCTCGATCCAGGCGTGCGAAGCAATCAAGATTCTCTCGGGAAATCTCGATGCCGTAAGTCGCGTCCTGCAGGTCATCGACCTGTGGCACAATGCGACACGTCACGTGCGACTCGACTCGCTTCGTCCCGCTGATTGCCCGTGCTGTTCGGGCCGCGAATTCCCTTGGCTCGAGGGACGCAAGGGAGCGCAGTCGGTGGTACTGTGCGGACGCAATGCCGTGCAACTGGCGTTCCCTGATTCGCCTCGCGTCTCGCTCGAGCAACTGGCGGCAAAACTGAGCAGCACATTTACCGTAACTCGTAATCCGTACCTGCTGCGGTTCTCCGTCGACAAATACACACTGTCCGTGTTTCCTGACGGGCGGGCGATCATTGCCGGCACCGAAGATTTTGCAGAGGCCCGTTCGGTCTACGCCCGCTATGTCGGCGCCTGATTTTTCCGGAGTTCATTCGATGCGCATGATCTACCTTGACTACAACGCAACCACGCCGATTGCTCCTAGTGTTCAACAGGCCATGCTGCCGTTTCTATCGGAGCATTACGGCAATCCTTCGAGCGGCCATTCGCTGGGCCGCGCCGCCCACGAGGCGATGGAGGACGCGCGATCTCAATTGGCGTTGATGCTGAACGCCGATCGCGAAGAGATCGTTTTTACGTCGGGCGGGACCGAAAGTAACAACATGGCGATCAAGGGAACCCTGCTGCGCCGCGCGCCGTCGGCTGGAGGACACTTGATCATTTCCGCCATCGAACATCCCGCGGTCGTGGCACCGGCGAAGTTCCTGGAACGCCTTGGTTACGATTTGACCATCGTTGGCTGCGACGCCAACGGTATTGTCCGCGTGGATGAGATCGAAGCGGCGATCCGTCCCGACACCGTGCTCGTCAGTATCATGCACGCGAACAACGAAATCGGCACGATTCAGCCGCTTGCCGAAATCGCCGCGTTATGCCACGAGCGCAATGTGCTGGTGCATACCGACGCGTCGCAATCGGCGGGGAAGATCCGCACGCCGGTCGACGAGCTTCAGGTGGACTTCCTGACCATCGCAGGACATAAACTCTACGCGCCGAAAGGCGTCGGGGCACTCTACATACGTCGCGGACTGGGACTGGAGCCGCTCATGCACGGCGCGGGCCATGAAGGAGGCCTGCGTGCGGGCACGGAGAATGTCGCTTCCATCGTGGGACTCGGCTGCGCTGCATCGCTTGCCAGCAAAGGACTCGATCAAACCTCGCAACGCATGGAATCGCTTCGCGAACGACTTTACGATCAACTTCGCGTGGAAATCGGCAGCGGCCTGCGCGTACACGGTATCAAGTCGCCTCGACTTCCCAACACGCTCAGCATCGCGTTTCCCGATGTGACCGGCGCAGCCATGCTCAGTCGCTTGCCCGAATTGTGCGCGTCCACCGGTTCGGCCTGCCATAGTAACGCGACAAGCATGTCTCCGACGCTGGCCGCCATCGGAGCCACCCCGGAAGTCGCTGCGGGCACCGTCCGATTCAGCCTCGGCTGGTACACGTCGGAAGAGGACATCGACCGAGCCGCCAGCTTGCTGCTGGGCGCCTGGGAATCACTCGCCAAATGATTCCAGCCAAGCCAGTTTCACCAAGCTAGCACCGCCAAGCACAGTCCGCGTGCTTTTCCATTTTTCTCATTTTGCCAATATCGTGAAAAAAACTCTGCGGAAGCCCAATTGTCGTATTTGCCAAAACGGGCAAGGCCGATACATTCTGTCGACTTTGACGGCAGGGAAGTCGTCATGAAATTCAACGAAGCTTCGTCGTTATTGTAGCTCCGTCATCGTAGCTCCCTTATCGTAGCTCAAGGAAGAGAGGCGATCTGTGACGCGTTCGATTCACCCGACAGCGGTTGTCAGTCCCCGAGCGGAACTCGGTAACAACGTGACGATCGGGCCTTTTTGTGTCGTCGAACCGAACGCGGTGGTGGACGACGGCTGTCTGCTCGCGAGCCACTCCGTCATCAAGTCGGGCACGAAGCTCGGAAAGAACAATGAAGTCGGCGAAGGATCAATCCTGGGCGGCAAGCCGCAGCACGCGCGGGTTGGCGCGAAGTACGGCGGACTTCACATCGGTGAGGGAAACTGCTTCCGCGAGAACGTTACTATTCACGCCGCCATGGCCGAGGGCGCTTGCACCGAAGTCGGTAACGGCAACCTGCTGATGGTGAATGCGCATGTCGCGCATGATTGTCGAGTCGGAAACCAAACCATCATCGTGAACAATGTGATGCTAGGTGGTCACGTATTGGTTGAGGACCGCGCGTACCTGGGTGGCGGATCGGGCGTGCATCAGTTCTGCCGTGTCGGACAGATGGCGATGGTGGGTGCGCAGGCGCATATCGTCCAGGATGTCCCGCCGTTTCTGATGATCGACGGAGCGACCAGCCGCGTGGTGGGCCTGAATCGCGTCGGCTTGCGACGCAATGGATTGGGTGAAGCCGAGATGTTGCAGTTGAAACAAGCCTATCGAATCATGTATCGCAGCGGCCTGACTTGGACGGAAGTGATGGAAGATCTGGCCAAGCAGTTTCCTTCTGGCCCTGCATCGTGTTTTCTGCCGTTTATCAAGGGCGGCAAGCGGGGTTTTGTTTCGGAACGACGAACTCCAAAACGGGCCACGCTGAAGCTACCAAGCTTCGACGATCGATCGTTTATCGACGATCCGCTGCGAAAGATTGGTTAACGGCCGCGTTGCGTTCGCGATGGTTTACCCGCGAACACCTTGGCGTCGCGTCGCATCGGGTTTTGTCGCTGCGATGCGATAGAGCACTGCTCCCTCGAAACGGCTGTCACGAATCGCCCTTCATTCCGATTGCGGTTCGGCGGAACGAGCAATTTGATTTCGCTCGCGCATTGACAGCCCTCTGCGTTGCTCGGGATAATCGGTACAGCGTCCATTGTCCCGCATACCGTATGTGAACTTGCAAGATCTCGCGATCGATGACCTCCTGCATTTCACGTCCTAGCGAGGCGCGGGAGTGGCTGGCATCGCCGAGTTCAACGCGGGCCCCTCCCCACACCGAGACCATCCGCATGAGCCTATCGCCTTTGGCAAACACTGCTGGCAGGATGGTCTTTACGATCGTTGCGATTTGCGTGGGCTTCCTTGCCATCGACGGGGCGGGGGCAGAAGAACTCCCCGACCCTGCAGCCGATCCGGTTGATTTCGTCAACGACGTACAACCGATCTTGCGACAATCCTGCTTGGCGTGTCATGGCCCGCTGCGGGCCAGGGGCGGCCTGAGGCTCGATCAACGCCAAACGGCAATGCAAGGCGGCGACAGCGGACTGGCAATCGTTCCCGGCAAAAGCTTGGAAAGTCCGCTCATCCGTTTCGTCTCCGGTTTGGAACCGGACCAGCAGATGCCGCCCGAGGGCAAAAAACTCAACCCTCGGCAGATCAGTATCTTGCGACGCTGGATCGACGATGGAGCTGCTTGGCCGGAAACAACGGCCGAGAATCAAGCGGAAGATCCTCGCGAATGGTGGTCGCTGCGCCCGATCCATCGCCCCTCGACGCCGCATCTCGAACTCGCGAACCGCATGCTCGTACGAACGCCCATCGATGCGTTCATCGGGCAACAACTTCACCGTGAAGGTTTGACACCCAATCCACGTAGCGATCGGCGAACCTATCTCAGACGAGTGATGTTCGACTTACACGGACTGCCGCCGAGCCGCGATCAGTGGCAATCGTTCCAAATCGATCCGCTTCCGGACGCCGAGGAACGCGTGCTGGACGAATTGCTCGCCAGTCCACGCTACGGCGAGCGTTGGGCGCGACATTGGCTCGACGTCGCCCACTATGCCGATTCCCATGGCCAAGACCAGGATCGACCTCGCCCCAACGCATGGCCCTTTCGCGATTATGTGATTCGTGCGCTGAATCACGATCAGCCGTACGCCGATTTTGTCGCGGAACAGGTGGCCGGAGACGTTCTGCGGCCGTCCGATCCGCAAGCCATTGCCGCGACCGGCTTCCTGGCTGCAGGTCCCTTCGACGAAAGTTCGCTGGTCAGCATCCGCGAGGACTCCATCGATCGACTGATCGGTCAGTACCTGGATCGTGACGACATTGTTACCACCACGATGTCGGCCTTCACCGGAATGACCGTCGGTTGTGCCAGGTGCCACGACCACAAGTTCGACCCGATCGATCAGCAGGACTACTACGCCTTGCAGGCCGTTTTCGCAGGAATCGATAAAGCCGAACGTCGATACGATGTGGATCCGGAGATGGCGGCGAAGCGGCAAATGCTGCGAACAACGCTCGAAAAAGTTCGTGGCTGGAAAGGCCAAGCGCCGGCAGAATTATTGACGGCGGAGCGCCGGCAGGCAGTCGAACAATTCGTTGCTCAGCGCGAAAACCTGCAACCGAACTGGACTATTTCGAAGCCAACACAATGGGAAGCGAAACAAGGCAGCGTGCTGAAGCTGCAACCTGATCAGTCTCTGCTGGCCGAGGGCAATCGTCCCGAGCGCGATACCTACCGCATCCTGCTGGAAACCGATCAGAAATCGATTACCGGTTTACGTTTGGAGGTTCTCGATGACGATTCGCTGCCGATGCGAGGCCCGGGACGTCAGGACAACGGGAATTTGCATCTCTCCGAGATCCGTGTGACCGCCCACCCGCGCGGCCGGGCCGATGCGCAGGTATCCGTGAAAATGCGTCGCGCGGTCGCGGACTTCGATCAGGATGGATGGGATATCACCCGCGCGATCGATGGCAATCCGTCCACCGCCTGGGGCATCT
>JBJOLO010000146.1:0-11965 GCA_046045565.1 Planctomycetota bacterium
TGGAGACAACTACTTTCAGACGGTCATCGAAAACGGCAGTAAAGATTGCATTGTGGCCACCTAGCGAGTGACCGATACAGCCGATGCGATCGGCATCAACTTCGGGCAGGGATTGCAGCACGTCGACAGCGCATTGATTGTCCCAGATCGCTTTCATCGATCCGCTGGCGAAGTCGGGTGCCCGCGCAAAATCATAGGCGTGATCGCCGAAGGTCGGGTAATCGGGAGCCAAGGTTACGTAACCGCGTTTTGCCAATTCCAAGGCGTAGTGCAGGTTCGGGTCTCCGGAAATACCTGCCGGTTCTTGCTTGCCGCCATCGGTTGTCTGGTGGAGGCAAAGCACAGCAGGCCGAGGTTGCAATTCGCCCGTTCGCGGTCGAAACAGGTAAGCAGAGACCGTGTCATTGAGTTCGGTTTGGTAACGAATCTTATCGCGGCGCACCGACTCGAGTTGCTCGGTTTGAATCGTGGTGATGTTCAGGGGAACGCGTTTCAGTGGTGAAGGCATGCGACCCATTACCTGTTGTAATCCTTCACGAATATGTGCACGGCGTTTTTCCCAGTCAGCTATGTTCCGAATCGAGTGACGTTCTGCCGCGGTATCGAGGTAGTAGGACAAGTCGGTGTGATCGGGATAGCGTGGCGAGGCCGGTCGAGGTTCAAATCGGCCAATCGGTGCCCCGTCACGATACGAAATGACGAATGCGCCCTGACTGGTTGGGTATACGATCTCCTCCCGAAGTTCGAAGTCGCTTCGGCCTTTGCGTAACAGACCGGGAGGTGCATTGCCTGTCGCAGCTTGGGCAGGATTGTATCCTGGAAAATACCGCATCACGATTCGCGTGCGATCGCCAAGACTGTGCCCCGCGCTTGTAAAAACGGTCCCATCGAGTTGTTCCTGGCCGATCCAATGAGGCTGAACGTCCAGCCCCACGCGTCGCATGTTTTCCACCATTTCAACTGCGTCCACGTACGGGCAGGTCGTGTCGTCGATGCCGTGTACGACGACAATCCGCGTGGAGGATTCCAGTCCACGCATGATCCGCAGGTGATGCGGATTGCCGACAAAACGCAATTCCTGGTCGTCGACACGCAAGTGATAGGGGTGATCTGGATCGCGAACGTAACGGGCGTTCAGGTCGCTGCCACCGGGAAGATTGAATGCGATGTCATCGGTCAGCTTTTTCATGCCGCACAGGTCGATGATCGCCGCGAAGGTTCGGGGTGCCAATTTGTTCGCCATCAGCGCAACATTGCCGCCACCGGAGCCGCCGGTTGCATAGGTTCGCCGAGCGTCATACGGACGCTGAGCCGATTCGAGCGATTGTTGGACGGCGTACAGCGCGCGCAAGGCATCAAGTGCCTGCAGGTAACCGAAGTCATAGGGCTCGGGTCCTTCAATCGAATCTCGCGGCCCGCTTTGCAAGTAGTTGACGCAGATGGCAATGACGTTCAACTCCCGCGCCAGCGTACGCGGGTCGGCGGTCCCGACGCAGTCCGTTCCACCCCAATTATGCAGCGTCAGCATCAAGCCGGTGTGATCATTGATCGACGCGAGATTACCGCCGGGATAATGGACCAATACTCTTACGGTTCTCGGGCCCGGGCGCAGCGGCCAAGGCTGCGCAGGGACCTCGATGCCGCCGTCCATTTCGGGTAGTAACGGCCACGTTTGACTGAGTGCAACACCCGTCGCGAAACCACTCCAGCTCATCAGCACCAGACACATCGCGGCGAACGACGAACGATCGTGATGCCACTTGAACATGTTGCGTTCCCTCGCTCCCGTGCTGCGGCTTATGGCAAAGGTTGCGTCGCACGCAGGTACGCGAACAGATCGCGAACTTGCTGATCGGTGAGCGACTTGAGTAGGTCTTCGGGCATGAGCGAGGTAGGCACGGCACGCAACTCTTCGATTTCCTCGCGAGGCAGCATCACCGATTGACCGTCAATGCCTTTGAGCACAACCACCTGTTTGTCCTGCTCGACAATAAATCCGTTCAGCGTCCGTCCATCTCCTGTCTGAATCAGATGATTCTCGAACCCTTCGCGAATTTCGGCACTTGGGTTTACCACATTAAGCAGCATGCGTTTCAAATCGTCTCGTTTATATGCGGTTAGGTCGGGGCCGATATTTCCTCCGTCATCGAAGAGTCGATGGCATTTGGCGCAACTGGTTCGGAAGACCTGTCGACCGCTGTAGGGATTTCCCGACCCCTGTCCGACGACATCCGCGAACCGATCGATTTGGGTGCGCATTTCCGCCGTCGTAGCCCCCTGAACATCACCGAACAATTCGCGGACCATTGCGGTAATGCTCGGATCACCATGCAGCAGAAACTTCTTCAACATGGGGCTTGTGACCGAGGCTTTTGCAATGCGGCCCTCCCGGACCGCGGTCAGAAAATCGATGGTCCATGCTTTCCGTCCCGCCAGTGTCGCTTGCGCGGTGGTCTGCAGATCAGGCGACATTCCTGCATGAGCAGCGATGAGCTTGCCCGCAATATCCAGGTTGTCAAAGCCTTGCAGGGCAGCGATCGCGGTGCTCCGCAGCGAATCATCGCCCGCGCTGGAAGCGATTTTCAGCAGCAGCGGCAAGGCTTGCGGTAGTCGCATTTGGCCCATCGATTCCAGCAGCACGAGCTTTTGACGCGCATCGAAATCTTTTTTCTCGACGGCCATCATCGCTTCTCGAATGGCGGCGTCATCGCCTTGGCGAACCCGCAGGGGCAGTGACGCTCCGCCGGCCTGGGCGATGGCGGCGACAAGTTCCGATGGTAGTTTTCCCAGCGAGCGACCTTGGAATGCCTCCTCAAAGCCCGCCATCAACAACTTTGCGGTTTCGCTGTCGGGAGCCAGTCGCAATAGTTCCGCACAAGTCACAAGGTCGGCTCGGGTTCCCGCCAGCGCGAATCGTTTCATCACGCGAGACAATAAATGCTGTCGAACCATGGCGAACTTCCAAACAGCAGGATCGTGGAAGACCGCCATCAAGTCATTGCGATCATGATCCGCGCGGGCTTCCAAAGACCACCAAACCAGCAGAGGTATCTGCACATCATTGACATCTTCGTCGCGCGACATCAGTTGACGTGTAATCGCCAAACCTGTCTTTGCGGAAATGCGGCGGGCGGAACTGGCCAGTTGGCTGCGAACTTCGACGTTCGGCTCACGGTATGCAAGATCGGCGAACGCCTTAGCCAGGGACTCGGAAATCTCGCCGTCATCGCACGCGAACCGGACAGACCACAACCGCACGAACGGATCGGCATGGCGTATTGCCACCAGTACGAGGTCGTCATCGAGTTGCTGAACACCATGCAGGGCCCAAAGAAGCTCGAGCGCCTCGGGGCCCTCTGCAGCTTGAAAACGGCCACGGAGCACCTGCTGAACTTCGGGGCTTCGACGGTCGGCCAGCAGACGACATGCGGTCTGCCGATACCAAGTGTTCGCGTGGCGTAGAGCGTCAATAAGTTGTTCGGTCGATGCGGAACCGAGGTCGCCCGCCCGGTTGAACGATGTCCCATTCCGACCGCGAAGTCGATAGATGCGTCCCGTGTCTTTGTCGACCCGGCCTTGATAGTGACTCGCGTGATCGATTCGTTGTTCGTACATGTCCGCGACGTAGATGCAGCCATCAGGACCGACTTTGATATCGACTGGACGGCACCATGTATCAGGCGTGCTGAGTGCCAGCCCGAGATCTTTCGTGCGAAACGACGATTGATCCGGCTGAAAATCGCTTAACACGACATGGCTTTGAAGGGGAGCAACGCCAAACAATTTGCCGCGATACATTTCCGGCAAAGCACCGCCGTTGTAGATCACAAAATTGTGCGTGAATCGCTGTGCGGCGTGATGTTTCATTGGCGGGAAATAGCCGAATGCATACGGGTTCGATAACGGCCCATGTTTTCCAAATCCCTTCTGCGAGTATCCCCCTTGAGGGTAATGAAAGCCTCGCGTGTCTCCGCCGTTATGCCCTGAGAAAACGCGGCCTTTCTCATCAAACTCCACTCCAAACGTATTGCCGCCGCCCTCGGCAAAGATCTCGTATCGATGCTGTTCCGGGTGGTAGCGCCAGATGAGTTGGCCCAACGAACGGGTCACTTGCTTCTCGGGCTGTTCCGCCGGGGCTTTGTTTGCACCCGGTCGGCGAATCTCGGCGCTGACCGTGCTGCCTTGTGCGCCGTAAAGCCAACCATCCGGACCCCATCGCAAGCTGTTCGCGATGGAGTGGGAATCCTCCAGACCGAAACCTTCCAAGTGAACTTCCGGATCGGCGTCGGGTTGATCGTCGCGATCGCGATCGGGATAAAAAAGCAAATAAGGTGGATTGAGAACCCATACACCACCGCGTCCGATCGCGACCGACGTTGCCAAGCTCAGTCCCTCTACGAACGTCTTGTGCATTTCATAGATCCCATCGCCATCCCGATCCTCGTGGATCGAGATCCGGTCCGCGCCGGGGAAGTGATGGGGCGGAGCAGGGGGGACTTTGTCGTAAACCGCACGAAGGAATTTGTCGCGACTCACCATCTTCAGTCCGGCGGGATTCGGGTACTGCTTGAATTCGACAACCCACATCCTGCCCCGCTCGTCGAAGGTCATGAACAGCGGCTGTCCAATGTCGGGCTCGGCGAGTGCAATTTGTACTTCGAGATCGTCGGGCACTTTCATTTGTGCCAAGGCTTCCGAGGGCGATAGCGGTCCCAATTCGTCGGCCAGTTTCTTTAATGTCTTGCGCACCGCATCGGCCGGTTCGGTGTTGCGATAGACGAGTGCAGCATCGGGATTCGGCGTGTCATCGCTCATCTTCCACTTGGCGTCATCGCCAAGCATCAATTGCCATTTTCCAGCAAGGCGAATAGCACGATCACCGCCAAACAGTACGGGTGCCGCAACATTGAACCCCGTCCGGTTGTCGCTCTCATAAAAAATCCGAACGGCGATCACCTGACGCTGTCCAGGCCGCAAGGTTCGCTCCGGAATGGTGAACTTTTCCGTCTCGCCCAGTCCACTTCGATATTCAGGCGGGAAGGCCCCGGCCTGGGCGACCTTCATGCCATTCACATAGCACTCGCGTGCATCATCGGCGGCTTCGAGAAACAATTCGCTCTGATCGGCCGGCCAGTCGGCGGGTAAATCCACCCAGCACCGGAACCATGCATATCCCTTACCCTGCGACAGCGCGTTTTCGGGAACGCCTCGCCAAGCATCGGGAACCTGTACCTGCTTGATCTGGCCATCGACTCGAGTGATCAACCCGAGCAGTACCAGGAGCGAAAACAGCAAAGAACGGACAAACATCATGGCAGCGGATCCGTGGGAGGGGCAGGGAGGCAAGGTCGGCAATCCCACGGATTGTCGCAAACGGCGGCAGCCCACGCAAGAAACCGATTGGCCGTATCGTCCATCGAGTCCAGCGCCTTAAAGTAGCCCGGGGCGACTCGCTCTCACAGCGCTTCACTCGGATCGATCCCTTGAAGTCGCCGCACGTCGTCGGACATGTTGTCGCCGATGACCTAACTTGCGAGAGTGTCAATGAAAACGAGTCGGAGGGCTTGGCGGCACCGACCACCGCAAGTGGGAGAAACTGGTCCGGGCCAAAGAGGGTTGCGGCGTCGCGTTACCGATCGGTGTATACCGTTCGCTCGTTATACCGTTCGCTTGTCAGGCGGCGGATGCTAACGGCTTAGGCTGTGGCGAAGAGACTTCGGCGTTTGAAGATGGCGGAATCGATCCTCAAAGGCGGCGAGTTCAAGATCGAGGATCTCCGAGAACTTTTCGTACAGTGCTTCGGGGATTGGTTCGTGTTGACTGACGCTGGAGGGGGCGAGCCGCTCGAGTTCACTTGCCGATGGCCGACGCTCGGTCGATTTCATAATCACGCTCCCTGACTTTCGGGTGACCGCCTGAGGTAGGAAGTTCCGGGTGGCTTGGAACGCGTTGCAGGTCAAACGTCCCGACGCCATTGATGATCGCCAGCAGCCTCGTCTCTCTGCTTTTACGCAGTGGCAATATTCGTGCCGAGCGCGGGAGTGCCAGATTTGCGTTGAGTCTAAAGGCAGGTGCAGTAAGCAATTAGCCTCCCTGAACACGATCTCCTAGATCGAACCACATATCGCAAAATGGCACCGCACAGCTCAATTTGGCAGCATCGATGTTGGTGGTTGGCAGCATCGGGTAGGGGAAAGTTTTCGGAAAAACTCCAAACATTCCCAAGATTCGGCAATGGGCCACGAATGGAAGCTTGTGGAGGACGGGGATCCGGAGATCGCCGAGTACGCAGTTATCGAAAAATCCGGGGAGGGCTGAAACATGATTAAGCGAACATTGATGGCGGGCGGGGTGGTGGCATTGTTGTTGGGTTTCTTTTTTGGCAAGGACTCGGTGACGTATGTCTCGACATCGCTGGGTTGGGTCAAAGCGACGGTGAAAGACAGTGTGCCGATCGAATTTGAGATCCAACGAGCAAGAAACATGATCCGGGATCTCGATCCGGAGATCGCCAAAAACATGCATTTAATTGCCTCGGAAGAGATTCAAGTCGGCAATTTGAAAGAAGACTTGGTGAGCTCTACCAAGCAGATTGACCAGGATCGGCGTGATGTGGTCCGGTTGAAAAGCGATTTGGATCGCGGCGGCAGCCAGTTTGTTTATTCGGGGGTAAGCTACACGCCGAAGCAAGTCGAATCGGATTTAGCTCGTCGTTTCGAGCGATTCAAAGTCAAAGAAGCGACGGTGGAAAAGCTGCAGAAAATCGTGGCTGCCCGCGAGGCCGGATTGAATGCTGCCAACGAAAAACTTAAGGGAATGCAAGCTGCCAAGCGTCAGCTGGAGGTCGAAGTGGAGAATCTCAAGGCACGCTTGGAAATGGTGAAGGTGGCGGAGTCAACCAGCCATTTCAATTTCGACGACGGCAAGCTGGCTCGCACGCGCGACGCGATCAAGGAAATCAAGTCGCGGATCGATGTCGCAGAAAAGCTGGCGAATGCGAATGCGATCTCGCCGGACCAGATCAAGCTGGACGATGTCGAATCGAGGAATATCTCCGCCGAAATTGCCAACTATTTTAGTGAGCATCCGGCATCCGACACGATTGTGCAATTGGAATCCAAGTAGGAACCGTCTGAGTTGAAATCGTGGCGCTTCCGGTAACGAGACGCATCGGAAACGCCGTTGGCGATGACGTTTGCACGGGGCCTCCATTTTGTGAGGCCCTGCGGATTTGCAAGGCCCTGCGGAATCGATCCCGTGGTGCACAGGGTGCCGGGTCGTTGTGTCAGGCGAGGAAACTGGACAAATGGATCACCAGGCCGTTACCCTGGAGGCAGGCTACGCTCGACGTGGCACTCGTCTGTCGCCGAAGAATCGAAGCGAAACGATGAAATTCACCTACGCCAGCGGTGCGCGTCCTTTGGAAGGCTTCACGATTCAGCGTGGGGTTGGCGCGGGTGGTTTCGGTGAGGTGTACTTCGCTGTCAGTGACGCCGGCAAGGAAGTAGCGCTCAAACGGATTCAGCGCAATCTGGATGTCGAGTTGCGTGGCGTCACGCAGTGCCTCAACCTCAAGCATCCCCATTTGCTCAGCCTCTTTGATATTCGCTCCGACGATGGAGAGGCATGGGTTGTGATGGAGCGCGTCCAAGGCGAAAGCCTGCGCGATGTGCTGAAGCGACATCCCTCAGGACTTGATCTGCCCCAAGTAACGGCTTGGTTTGAACAGATGATCGGAGGAGTGCAGCACCTGCATCAACAGGGTATTGTGCACCGTGATCTCAAGCCTGCCAACGTTTTCAGCGACCAGGGTGTCGTCAAGATTGGCGACTACGGCCTTTCCAAGATCATGTCGGCAAGCCGACATAGCGGACACACGGAAAGTATCGGGACGTTCCATTACATGGCTCCCGAGATTGGTCGCGGCATGTACGGTAAAGAAGTTGATATCTACGCGCTGGGCATCATTCTCTACGAGATGCTTGTCGGTCGGGTGCCATTTGATGGTGAAACGGGCCAGGAAATCATCATGAAGCATCTCACCGAGCTTCCCGACCTCTCGGTGATCCCAGATCGCTTTCGGGCCGTGGTTGCAAAAGCGTTAAATAAGGATCCCGAGCAGCGATATCAGTCTGCGGAGGCTATGCTCGCAGCGTTTCAAGCGGCGGAGCGCGGGACGGCGAATGCGGGGGCGTTTGCCAAAGACGATGAGATTGTGTTTGGCCCCGTCGTCGATGCGAAATGCGTTTCGGAACCGCCGCGGATGGCAACAGCGATTTCGCCAGAGCATGTCCCGATGCAACAACCGACCGAGCCAATCGCCAAAGCCATGCTGGCAGCTGTGCGCTCGGGCCGCAAATGGTGGGACGACCTGCAGGTTCCAACACTGCTGAAAATGGTTCTACTCGTTGCGGCGGCCATTCTAATTTTTGCGAATGTTGGTTGGATCATGCCGGCAATGACGCTGCTCGGACTGACTTACCTCGTGTACTTCGCGATCTACTCGTTGACGCCCGTTGTGGTCCCGGCGCCGCAAGCGATTCCTCACTATCCACATTCGAATCTGCGAACCCACGGCGTTCATGCGAGGGTATCGCCGTCTCCGAATCCGTTTCCTGTGTCCAACAAGGTGCGTCGTCAGCAACAGCTGACGGCATTGCGTGCGATGCTTTCCCGTCGAGGGTCCAGGGTGCATTTGGCGGAACTGACCGGTTCGCTAATCGAAGCGGCCTTCATCACGGCAGTGCTTTCGCTTATCGCGCTGATCGTGGGCGGTGGTTCGGTGGACGGATCGATCTTCTCCTGGATGTGGTACGCCTGGATGGCGACGGTGGCGACGGTCGGTGGTTGGACGGTGCTCGTGGCGAGCAAATACTGGGAGTTCGCCGAGGGCGAAGAGGTCCGACGACGCTTCGGCATGCTTGTGTTGGGATTGGCGTTAGGTGCTTTTGCATACGCCTCACAGTGTTTTCTCATCACGCATGTTTCCGAAGATGCCATCGGTGTTGTTGTAAACCGCCAATCGCAAGTTTTAGGCCAACCAGCGCTCGATTCGTTTATGCTTTTCTTCGGCCTGCTCTTCGCCACGTTGAGGTGGTGGAAACAACCCGATCCCTTGCGAAACGCGCGCCTTCGATTGTGGGATGTCGCTCGCTGCGTCCTGTTGGCAGCAGCCGCCCAATGGATATGGCCGGACTTGCATCCGTGGGGGCTGTTGGTTGCGGGAACGATGTCGATCTCGGTGCAATTGGCATCGCCGTGGTTGTCGCAACAACAGCAGGACGCGATGTGCCCCATCGTCTAAACGATCAAGGAAGCGAGCACCGGGAAGGAAAGTGACGATGCATTTTTCCAAGCCACCATCGATCGATTCATGTCAAGTTTCGCGAAGCCTCGGCGCGAGACTCCTCCGCATCCTCGCCGTTTGGATCGTCATGGCGTGCTTCGTCTTGCTCGGCGCGAAGGAGGTCGCATGGAGTCAGGATTCGTCAGACGATCGCTCGCAGTCCCCGTCGCCCTCTTCGAGCGATCCTGCGGAAACGAAATCGGCAGTGCTTCGAGACGCCTTGACAGCGGCTCGACCCTCTTGGGTCCGATATCCCCCGGCCAATCCGTCGCAGGCATATCGGCAACCGGGCAAGTACCTTGTCTCATCGGGACCGCATGTCGATGATGCCGCCTGTCGGCGAGCACTGAATGAAAAACTGATCGCCGCTGCGACGGAGTTTGTGGAAAGCTATCTGCAGCACCCTCAGGCCATGCAACTGCTGCAGTACGACGAACGTGCTCTGCTCGATCAACTGGTGGAGCCCGAAAATTGGTACCAAGAGTCACAGCAATTCGCGATTGGGGATATGCGACAAGCGTATGCGCTCGTCGATTTCGACGATGCTTTTTGCCAGGATCTTCAGCATCGATGGAAGGCCGTGGTTGCCGCGAGTCGCCTGAAACAATGGGCACTGGTTGCGGGGGGGATTTTATCCCTGCTCGGGATAACGAGACTCTACCTGCGCAGCAACGCGCCGACGGAAGCCGGGGAATCGCGACGATTGAAGTTCGTGACGGCAACAGCGATACTGTTGGTAGGATCTGCGGGATTCGTCATCGCGAAGCAAATGATCTGGCTGTAGTCCGCCGATGAACTTCGCCCCCGCGGTGTGGAACACGGTGCGGTCCATGGCTTCTTCTTCTTCTTCTTCTTCTGCTGCTGCTGATGATGATAATGCCGATCGATTGCTGGTCGAACGCATTCGTCGCGGCGAGGGTGATGCGTGGAACGAGCTGATTGCACGATTTGAGGGACGTCTGATTGCCTATGTCGATCGACGATTGCGAAACCGATCGGCCAGCGAAGATATTGTCCAGGACACGTTCGTGGGCTTTGTTACAAGTCTTCCAAATTACGATGCGAGACGTTCGCTTGAAGGCTACCTGTTTTCGATCTGCGCATACAAGTTGACGGACCACCTGCGCAAGGAAGGCCGTCGACCAAGCATTCCGATGTCAACGAGTGACGATTCGATTCAGGCGACGGGCTTCGCCGACTCCGGAGCCCGCGTCGCCAGCAGCATCGTCCGTAGCGGTGAGCGCAAGAGGCTCGAAGAGAAGGCGCTCGTTGATGCGATGCGGGAACTGATGCAACGATGGCAAGAGCGCGGTGAGTGGTTGCGCGTGCAGTGTCTCGAACTCCTGTTCGTGCGTGGATGGCAAAATAAGGACGTTGCCCAGAAACTCAATACTTCCGAGCAGGCTGTGGCGAACTACAAATTTGACTTTATTGCGCGAATGGGCAGCACAATCCGAAAGCAGGGATTGGATCCGGATGTTTTTCCCGAGTTGTATTCCTAACCTCGACCATTCAATTCCATGGCAAGCGATTTCTCCAACAGCGATTTCTCCGAAGCGGAACTGCAGGCGTATTTGGACGAGTCCCTCGCACCGAGCGAGATGGCGGCGATCGAGTCGGCGATTCGAGCCAATCCGCGGTTGCTGGATCGGCTTGCAGTCTTAAACCGTCGTCGTGATGCCGGTATGTTTACGCTTGGCGAACTTTGGCGTCGCGAGCGCCTTACGTGTTCCACTCGCGAGCAACTTGTGGGATTTCTCGCAGGAACCATTCCGCCGCAGCATGCGGAGTACATTCAATTTCATTTAGAAACGGTTGGCTGCCGGTTCTGTGATGCGAACTTGGAAGACTTGAAGCTACAGCAGCAAGAACCACCGACTTCGGTCACTTCGCGTCGTTCGCGTTTTTTTCAATCCAGTGCCGGTTACCTGCGCGGAAAGAAATGAGTAGCCCAAAGCAGATTTTGAGAGCCGTCCGTTGTCATCGCATGCAAAGGTGTGGCCGGGTTGGTCGATCAGCGGAAAGCGTTACGGACGGACGCTGGCCGACGGAGTCTGGTCGGACGACTGGAGAATGCGGATCAATTCGGGCACAGCAGCGGCAGCTGCCGGACCGATCTGCCCGAGTGCTCGAACCGCCATTTTGCGAACGCGCGGGTCGTCGTCACCTAGTCGCTCGATCAAGTCCGGTACCGCATCCTTCGCCTCGGGGCCCATGCGTCCCAGAATCTCGACGGCTTGCAAACGCAAGTCCGGATCGCTGCTTTTGAGCGACTGAGTTAGCGAGGGAACTGCTGCGGATCCGATACGTCGTAGCGCGTCGGCCACCGTCTCCTGCAAGCTCCATTCCGCCCGCTCGTGAATGGAAAACTTCGTCGACGATTCGCCCGAGCCTCGATCAAGGGATTGCTGTGTCAGCTGATTGCCGCTCTCGGTTTTATCCAGTTTTTCGCGCACGGATGCGGGGATCGTCGGCGAGGGCTCAACACATCCGGCGAACAGCAGGCAGGCGGACAGGATGGCGAACAGGCCAAGTCGTTGCATCATGCCCTCGGAGCAAGCGAGTCGCGATTAAGGCTTCTCTGGACCGGCCTTGGGTGGTTGGCCGGGTGTGGGGATT
>JBJOLO010000165.1:0-13485 GCA_046045565.1 Planctomycetota bacterium
GCGAAGAAATCGGCCAAGGGGTCGGTTATTTAGACGACGGTACGATGATCGTGGTCGAGGGCGGACGCGAGCACGTGGGAAATGTGGTGAAGGTCGCGGTCACCAGCGTGCTGCAGACCAGCGCCGGGCGAATGATCTTCGGTCGATTCAGCGGTTCGGGACCGGGCGCTTAAAAGCGGCACCTTTTTCCCTGTATCGCTCCCATCCTGTTGCCTTATAATGCGGCGCAGATTTGGTAACCGGTTTTCCGCTTTCGCCCGACAGTCCGTTTTTCTCGCGAGGTAACCGATGTCTGAACTTTCACGCCGCGCATTTACCCATCAGACCCTTTCATCGCTGCTGACCTTCTCGCTGCTCGAGACGCTCTGCTCGCGCGACGCCTTCTCGGATGAAATCAAACCGGTCACCGCGCAATGGCTGAAGCAATTGCACGTGTTAGGCACCGAGGTGAAAGGCAAAACGCTGACGCCCGTGATGTGGCAGGAGCAAGTGGAGAACCTGTTCCAGCAATGCAACCTGCCGGAATTGCTCCAGTTCGTCGACTTCGAGAAGCTCACCGCAAAAGTCCCTTACCGCGACCAAGGCGAAGTCAGTTTGCGAGCGAACTTTCCCAAGGTGGAAGGACTTCCGACCAATTTGGTATTTGGCCACCAGGTATTCGCCTTGAAGAAAGACCGCTCGGTCGTGCCGCACGGTCACGAGAATATGGCCACCGCGTTTTTGATTCTCCAAGGAACGTTCCACGGCAAGCACTACGACCGGCTTGAGGACGCAAACGACCACATGATCATCAAGCCGACAATCGATCGCTCCTTCCAAGCCGGAGAGCACTCGTCGATCTCCGACGACAAAGACAATGTGCACTGGTTCAAGGCGACGAGCGAAACGGCGTTTATCTTCAACATTCATGTCGACGGCATTCAGCCGAACAAGCGCGTAGGCCGAGTCTACATTGATCCGATGGGTGAGAAACTCAGCGACGGTCGCATTCGCGCCAGGAAAATCAGCAGTGAGGAAGTCTACCGGAAGTACGGCTAACGAGGGCTCGGCTCCGGTTTCGCCTCAGGTTTCGGCGCCGCCTCCAGCCACTTTCGCCATCCGATCGGCTGCGTCCATGCCTGCCTGCGCTGGTCTGCATAGGACGGATTTTCCGGAGCCTCGCTGGAGGTGATTCGAGCTCGCACATAAAGTTCCTCGCCGGTCAGACGATAGCTGGCATGGGAACCCTCGACTTTCGCCAGAACCTGACCCACGTCGGCGGGATATTTTCGCGTTACCCGCAAGGCGTTTCCTTGATCGTCCAGCACCGGTTCGCTCGCGGTATCATATGCACGCTTGGTCCCGATGAACTCGGTGACGTAGGTCGCACCGGGTCGGGGAACAATCCTGACTTCGATGCGACCTTGCTGCTCATCGCAAATCATCTCGGACAACTCCACGCCGCTGGAGGCATAAAAGTCGCCCCGATTCATGGCGTTGATCAGGCGGGTGGCGTTGAGTTCCGTGGCCCGAACCATGACCCAGCCACGGCCAGGAGTGGCGCCGCGACTGCCCAGGTAGTGATGCGAGTCATCGGTTCCCAGACCGTATAGCGGAGGACTCTTGAGCTCCGCGATCCGCAAGGTGTTGGCGATATCCCACATCTGTTCCATGCTTACGTGCTGGGCGTCGCCTTTCTGGTTGACTCCGGGGTGGCCGTTGTAGATTTCGAAAAACCGCTCCTGGGTTACGGCCGCCAAATCCTCCGCCGTTACGGCGTAACCATAGTTGGGATGGTTGAGATGCGCGAGGATCGGTCGCCCAATCCGCGCGCTCTGCTCGGCCACCGCCAGCAGGTTGTTGCGGATCACATCGCGGAGACTTGCACCGCCCCGAGGCCGGATCAGCTCTTCCAGATCGCTGGCGCACATATGAATCGGAATACTCTCGAAGCTGTCGGTGATCTCTTCGCCCTGCACGAGCAAAAACTCGCCGGGCTTCTCCAGCTTTCCGCGGTATTCCTTCAGCATCTTCAGCCGCACTTCCGTTTGGTCGTCGCGCATCCGTGTCTCGACCCACTCGGCGCCGAACCGCTGGCGATATCGCTCCAGCGCCTCCGTCGCTTCGCGTTTCGTTAGCACCGACTCCTTGATCCACTTCTCGCCGTCACTCAGCACGTTGTGGTCGGAGAGTGCTACAAAGTGGTACCCCTGCTCGCGATACCAATCGCAGATCATCTCGGGAAAATCGTTGCCGTCACTCCACAGCGAATGCGTATGGAGGTTGCCACGGAACCAGCGCGTTTCTTGAGCCACCGAAGATGCGGCGGGGAATATCAGCAGTAAAAGCGCGCAGACGTTGAAGAATCGCATTCGCTACTTCCTCCTGACCATTTCGTGCACGTTGAAAGAACTGCCAAGTTTCCTCGGGACCCGCGAACTCGCAGCCATCTATCTCGGGACGATAGCATCTTCAACCGCGAACTGCTAGCACGTGCTGCGCTTCCCGTGCCAAGCGTTTTCTGTGCGGATCGCAAGGCCTCGGAGTCCGTGCCATGCATGCCGCCACGGCCGCTCGGCAGCGTCGCGATATCCGCGACTACATCGATTACCGAATGGCGATCGCGGGGGCTTTGCGAAAATCGGTGTGCGACAATTTGCTCTTGTCGAGAACTGCGCCTTGGGACATGTTAATGAAACGTGGCCTCGTGCCACGGCGCGACAGGACGTCGCGTAACGACCCACCCGAACGTCCGCGACCCCTGAATTGGCGGATGGCACGGGAATATCCAAGGAGGGAAACCATGGTCGCTTTTTCGACGCTCGTACTCAGCGCCACGCTCGGCCTCTGCGCCACACTCGGCGCAGCCCCGCAGGCGGAACTGCTTGAGTTCTACACCGACAGCTGTCCACATTGCAAAGCGATGGAGCCGGCACTCAGCCGACTGCGCACCGAGGGGCTGGCCATTCGAAAATCGAATGCGGATCGCGAGAGACAACTCAGCGACCAGATGCAAATCAAGGCGGTGCCGACCTTGGTGCTGCTGGTCGATGGCCAGGAGGTGGATCGCTGGGAAGGTGTGGCAAGTTTCGAGCGGCTCAAGCAATGGCTTGGCGAGCATCTCCCGGAGCGCAACCCGGACCGATTCGTGCCGCCAACGCCTACCCAAGTACGTCAGACGGGATCCGAACGCAATGTTCGAAGCGGCCTCTCTTCCGGTAGCGGTTTTTCTTCAGGAAGCGGCTTGCCCTCCAGCAAAGCTGCCCCGTCCGCGGTCGCTGCGCGCGATCCGTTGTCGCGAAGTCGCGGCGAGCGTAGCGGCGGGCAGATCGCTCCGAGTGACCTGGCTGCGCCGATCGCCAACGCGCTTCAATCCACCGTGCGATTACAAATTGACGATCCCACGGGCACCTCGAAAGGAAGCGGCACCATCATCGATCGACGTGGTGAGGATGCCCTGATTCTGACCTGCGGACACATTTTCCGCGATTCGAACGGCAAAGGCGCAATCATGGTCGATCTATTCCAGCCTGATGGAACCAGCCGGCAGATCGCCGGCCGGTTGCTCGACTTTGATTTGAGCCGCGATCTGGCCTTGGTCACGATCCGCGCGACCGATGATCTGCCGGTTGCTCGCATTGCGCGGCCCTCGGAGCGTTTCGCGGCAGGCGATCCGGTGTTCAGCCTCGGCTGTGATCGTGGCGACGCGCCTCGCGTGTTTGCCTCGGAGATTACCGCGATCAGCCAATACTACGGTCCTCCCAACATTACGGCTCGCGGAGAACCTACGATCGGCCGGAGTGGTGGAGGTTTGTTTAACCAGGACGGCGTGCTGATCGGCGTGTGTAATTTCGCCAGTCCCTCCGATCACACCGGGATCTATGCGGCCGTGGAATCGGTGCACGCGGAGTTGACACGCGTGCAGTTGCAGTCGCTTTTCGAGGAACCTGTCGAGCAACTGGCTGCCGCGCGAGAGGTCGATGCGACGCAGGCGAGCGCCACGAGCGATCGTCCGGCCTCCGCACCATCACGAGGTTTGCCGCGACAGCAACCGGCTCCGGATCGCGTTGCGGGGACACAGAACATGGAATCCGATTCCTCGCTGCGGGACGCGGCGGAGATCCAGTCCGTCATCGCCGGACAGTCGCCGGAGGCAGACGAGGAAACGGAGGCGATCATCGTGCTGCCCGCTCGAAAGAATGCTCGCAGTCGAGCCGAAATTCTTCACATCAAGCGGCTGGACCCAAGCATGCTCGATCGGCTGCGGGAACAATCTGCAACCCGATAAGCGTTACGATCGGCATGGATCGACCGGGATCCAAACCTCCCCCTCGCACCGAACGACTTTCCCGGTGCGGGGCTGCACGCAAGTCAATGCGGACAGGCTATGTTTTCCTTGCCAACGTCCCGCATGGCGTTATGGGAAAGTAGTGGATGAATTCCGTCACCCTGACAATGCTCTTGGTAGCTTCGACGAATCTGGCCCTCGGGTACTCGGTAGCCGTTTGCCTGGGCTGGAATCCGGCGGCTCGTCGTCGAGCTCTCTGGGAAGCCCGCCAGCGGCAGATGCAGGAAGCAGCCGCCGTCGTGGCAAAACAAGCTGCCCCAGTAGCTGCGGCAGTAGCTGCCACAGAAGTGGCCCCAGAAGTGGTCCCCGTCCCTGCAAATGAAGCGGTCGCAGAAGCGGCCCCGGTCGTGGCAACGGAGGCCGCTTCGGAGGTTGCGACGGAAGCTGCAACGGAAGTTGCTGCCGTGACGGTCAACGAAGCTGCAACGGAGGCAACCGCAGAAGTGGCAGCCGACCCATCCGCATCGGCTGCCGAGGTCGCGAATCCCTGACGATTCAGGGAACCCGCGAGATCCCCGGTTTCAACTTTGTGACTCGGATCGCAACGCGTGATGGCTGCGCCCGGTCGTTCGTCTGGAGTCTTGCTTCACTCCGATCGCTGCGTCTGATCGTTAGCGCACCGCTTCATTCAACATCTTGGTATTGGGAACCGAGCGTCGGTGGAGCAGTCCGTCTTCGTGGGTCTCCAGAATCGTCGCAACGGGTCCCACTTCGCGAACGGTGCCGTCCAAGCTGCCGATGCTCACGCGATCACCGGCCTGAAGTCGCTGACGCAGATAGTATCCGGCGAGGATACCGGCCATGACCTCCCGGCCACCCAAGCCGAAACTGAGTCCGAAGGCCAGCGCTCCACCGGCGAGCAGAATCAAGACAATCTCGTTGAAGAGCTTGATCTGAATTTCCAGCTGATTGAGGGCGGCATTGAACGTCATGAGCGCCAGGATCCAATAACAGGCGCTGGCTAGCTGCTGTGCATAGTGAATTCCCACGCGATCGGCGCTCGTGGCGACGACGCCGCGCAGGAAGGCCGCCAGCAACAATCCGAGCACCACGACAATCGATGCCACCAGCAGATTCGGGACGTAGTTCAGCAGCCGATCCAACGCAATCTTGATCGTCGGCAGATCCAGGATATCCACCGAGGCGATCAGAAACACGCAGAGCAGCATCCAGAAGAAAATCGTTCCCAGCACTTGCGGAACCGTGCGATGGATTCCTACGTGCTGCATCGATTGCACGAACCCGCCGTTTTCAGCCATCCGCTGCAGTCCCAGTCGATCGGCAATGGCGGTAACCGCTTTGCTGACGAGACGAGCAATCACGTAACCGGCAATCATCACCAAGGCAGCGCAAAGCAACTTGGGAGCCGTGTTGGCAATGGGCCGCCAAAAGTCATGAAAGCTGTTCCAAACTGCGTCGGTTGTCTGCTGTACGTTGTCGGCTAAGGGGTCGGTCGTCATACCCGCTTGTGCAAGGGTGTTCGAGAACATGTCGTTCATTGGTCCGTTCCTTTTGTGGGTGAATTACGATTTGTTTTCCAGTCGGTTCCGAGCATCGAGTACCAGATTGCGTTGAGCAGCGCCAGGAGGAACTCGAGCAAGGCAGTTGGCAACGCGCGGACGACAAAGTCCATCAGGTGCTGCGTCACCAATCGTTCGTTGATACGGCGATGCACTTCGACGGGCAGGCTTCGCGGAGGCGGCGGTACCGGCTCTCGGGCAAGTTGGTCTAACAGGTTCTTGTTCACTCCGTTTCCCCTGCATCAAAGTGGTGTTCGGGAAATCGCTCGCGCAACTTCTCGCACATTCGGCTGATCCGCATCTTGCAAGCACTCACGGAAATCTGAAACATTTCGGCCAGTTCTTCATGGCTGTATCCTTCGGCGTATTTGAGGATCAGCAAGGCACGATCCTCATCGTCCAAGCCGCTCAAAATCTGGTTCAGGTCGATCGCTTGTTCCGAGGCATTGGCTTGGCCGGTGCTGACTCCCTGGCCGCTTGCCACCGTACGAGCTTCTTCCTCTTGAGCGCGCGATTCATACTTGCGCCGGCGACCGCGACCACGACGCAAGGACAGGCAGGTGCGGATCGCGATGCCGTGCAACCAGGTGGTGTATTTGCTGAGTGCTGCGAATTTCTGGCGGCCCAGAAACATGCGCACCAGGACTTCCTGAGCTGCATCGCTGGCGTCTTCGGCGTTGTCCATCAAGCGATAACAGACGCGCCAGATCCGTTCCTGGTGCCTCCGCATCAACTCGGCAAACGCCGGCCCATCCGAACCTTCGCGTGCGGCTTCGGCGGCAAGTTGCTCGTCGGTGAGTTCGGATGCGTCCACGATGGTTCTCATCCCACCCAGCGTCGGTCCCTTGCGCTCCTCCCTGCCCCGGAAGTTTCGGCGGGCCACGATGGCCATCCGCCTGTCCACCACTCCGTTGCCGGTCACGAGCAAGAAGTCACGCCGACATTTTTGAGACGGAAACTTCGGCCGTTCCAGGCCTTACCGCCTGGCGGCAAACTCGACACAGCCGGCGCAGACCGTCCCGGGCAGCAAACATGGCACCGCGGCTGCGTACTCCCTGGCGGCGTATCCAGGGAACTCGCTGCTCGCCGAGCACCATCCCCCAGCACGATCCCCGAGCACGATCGGTGAGCGCAATCGGTGCGTACAATCGGTGAGCGCGAAGGATCAGCTTCCCTGGCGCGTCTTCGTCGGAACGTAGGCGTGGTCCTGCTTGCGCAATACCTCGGCGCGTAGAATGCGGTCGGGCTCAATCCGACTGTTCGCCTCGCGGCGCTGCAGCTCAGCCAGCACCGGCATGCCGTCGATCACCCGGCCGAACACCGTGTGTTTGCCATCCAATTCGGGCACCGGACGGAACGTAATGAAGAACTGCGAACCGGCCGAATTGGGATCCTTTGTCTTCGCCATCGATAGCGAACCGCTGAAATGATTTCGATGACCGACGCGTCCCACTTCATCCAGAATCGAATACCCGGGACCGCCGTAACCATCTCCCTTGGGACAACCCGATTGGCCCATGAAGTTGGCAACGACCCGATGAAACGTCAGGCCGTTGTAGAATCCTGAATCGACCAGATGCACGAAGTTACCAACCGTCTGCGGTGCTTCGTTCTCAAACAGTTCCAAGGTAATGTTGCCCTTGGTCGTCTCGAGCAGCACGCGTGGCAGGTTATCGTCCCGCTCTTCCCGCTGCCGGACTTGCAGTTCGACATTCCAGCGACTTCGCACGACATCCACATCGCGAAGATAATCCTCGGCAACTTTCTCGATGGCGTTCAGTTCTTTCGCGCGTGTCAGCAACAACTCGGCGGAGTCGAAATCGTGAGCACAATAGGCGGCGCGACCCGCCAGATTGGGAAGCGCAAGATGATCGCACTCGGCGTCGAGCAGCATGCTTGCCACTTGCATTGCGTCGTCAATTTGGTCGGAGCGCACGTGATGCGCCAGGATCCCCAGCATCAACATTGTGACTTCGGGATTCTGGTTCGGACGATCCCGATACTCGCGCAGGGTCGCCATCCGTAGCGATGGCAACAACTCGTGCGCCTGATTCACCAACTGCAAATACTTGGGCCGCAAAACTTCCTGGTCCCGCATCGTGGCCGACCGCGCCTGTTGGGTAATCACATCCATCTGCTCATCGATTGCCAACCACTGACCGATCAAGTCCGCAAAGTCATCCGGCGCGGTTCCACTGACGCGTCCGATTCGCGATCCGGCCGACGTCGTACCGGAAAACGACGATAACGGGCTCTTCATGCTCGAGACCCGCGACCCCGACACGCGCGAATTCGGCAACAGGCCCGCATTTCCCGAGGAAAACGAACCACCGCCAGTCGAGTTGGAGTAATTCGAGTTGGGGTAATTCGAGTTGGGGTAATTCGAGTTCGTGTTATTCGAGCCCGAATAGGGCGAGCCGGAATAGGTGGAGCCGGGAGAGAACGTCGAACTGCGAGGCGCTGCGCCGGCATCCAACGGGCGGCTGAAGCGACTCTGAGCTTGAATCGCGGTCGGGGCTCCCATCGCGACAGCCCATGCCGCAGCGACCACGCTGCCGGTCCGTAACCAATGCACACCCATTTCCCGACTCCTTTCGGAAAAATGCGATCGCGAATTCGGGGCAGCGAAACGGCTGCCCTCGTCGCGTCGCTCAGCAGCACCTGAGATGCTTACTGCACTTTGTTCGGTTCGTACTTGTGATCTCGCTTGCGGATGACCTCGGCCTTCACGATCCGGTCCGGTTCGGTCCGATCGGCACCCATCGGATCGCGCTTGACGATTTTTGCGAGGACATCCATTCCCTCAACAATGCGACCGAATACGGTATGGCGACCATTCAAGTGTTCGGTGGGCACGAAGGTCAAGAAGAACTGCGAGCCACCCGTATCCTGGCCGGCATGGGCCATGCTCAACGAACCGCGGAAATGATTCCGATGTTCGGCTTTGCGGCATTCGCAATAAATCTTGTAACCGGGACCGCCAGAACCGTCCCCGCGCGGGCACCCGCCCTGCGCCATGAAACCTTTCAACACGCGGTGGAAAGACAGGCCGTTGTAGAATCCCTCGTCCACCAGATGCACAAAATTGCCAACCGTTTCCGGCGCTTCATTCTCAAAGAGCTCGACCACAATATCACCGCGATTGGTCGAGATCTTCACGCGAGGCAGATCGTCGGCTTCGGCTTCCTTGCTGCGCAAGGCTTGCTCGGTTTCCCAAATCCGTTTGTATTTACCCACCAGCGGCTTGAATTTGGCACCGTCGTCCTTCAATTCACCGAGCTGTTCAGCTTGCTTGAAGTACTCCTCGGCCTGGTCGAAGTGATTGGTGCAGAACGCGGCGATGCCACCCAGGTTGTAGATTTCCTTGAATTCACATTTCTTTTCGATCAGCGCCTCCGCGAGATCAAACGCGACTTCATAATCGTCCCGGTTGATGTCGTCCTCAACGAATTTGACCAGCATACGGGTTAATTGCAGGTCCACGTTGGGCGCGGCGAGGTAGGCGTTCTTGCCGGCCGTGCGAAGCGTCGGCAACAGCGTTTCGCCCTTGGCAACGGTCTTATCCCATTCCAACTTGAGCGCTTCAGCCTCCGCATCATTGGCAGTCTGGTAGCGAATCTTAAGCGACCGAAGCTCCTTGATAATCCCCCGCCATTCCTCCAAGAGCTGCTGGAACTGCTGATTCAATGCCTCCGCATTGTCGCCTGCCGGCTGCTCGCTTTTCTCCTCGGCCGGAGGCTGTTCCTGGCCGAAAATCTTCGATGCAGGCGATGCCGAACCCAGCGGACCAAACGGCACCAACACCAAGCCTATCGAGAGGCTGAACGAGACGCTGGACGCGGCCAGCAGCACCTTCCAAGAGCGACCCAAACTCATCGATTTCCTCCCCCTCATGCAGGCGACGCCTGTTCTTTCAGTTGCAAAAGAGTAGCATAGAGCCCTTTTGGCAATGGGTGTCAAGATGGCTTCGCGGCGCTCCGCAAAATTACCGCCAAAAAGTGATACGGAATCGACCGGTTCCGAGATCGGTAAGGTCCGCATCATCGGAGGCTCCCTGCGGGGTAGAACCCTGGAATTCCCCACCGCTCCCCAAATGCGGCCCATGAAGGACCGCGTACGCGAAGCCCTGTTCAATCTGCTCGGTCCTTCGATCCGCAACACCCGAGTGATCGATCTGTTCGCCGGAACCGGCGCCCTGGGCTTCGAAGCCATCAGTCGCGGGGCCGTCCACGCTACGTTTATCGAGCGACATGTGCCGACCGCCCGCCTGCTGCGGGATAATGCCCGCCGACTGCAATTGGAAACCTCCACCGAGGTCATTAACTCCGATACCTTCGTCTGGTGGAAACGCCATCCTGTGCTAGCGAACGAACCGACGATCGTCTTCTGTTCGCCACCCTATGAACTCTACCAGTCGCGGACCGCCGACTTGATGCAACTGCTAGCAGGCTTGATGCACCAGTTGGTACCCGGCAGCCGACTGGCCGTCGAATTCGACGAACGGTTCTCGGCCCCCCAACTCCCGAACTCCGATGACTGGGATGTGCGTGCCTACGCAGGTATTTTTCTCGCCATCTATGTATGCAGCGCGGACGGAGATGCCCGCGACGCGGGGGAGGATGTCCGCGACGCTGGCGGGACCTGAGCCGGCCTCGCCCCGGTCTAGTTGCCGATCATGAATCGCAGCGATCTGTTTCTTGAGCGTCTTTCGCGAACGGCTACCTCTTCCGGACGACAATCACGCGCAAGTCACCCACGTTCGTGTGCGTGGGACCGGTCAACAGCAGCCGATGCAGCGGTTGAAAGAAATGATACGCATCGTTGCGGGTGAGGAACGATTCAGGATCGAGTCCGCATTCCCGCAGCCGCGCGAGGGCGAACGAGTCGATGTAGGCGCCGGCGGCGTCGGTGGGCCCATCTTCGCCGTCGGTCCCGCCGCTGAGGAACACGATGCCATCGAGCTCATGGCCGGGTTCGGCACGATTTGCCGCGAGCAACCTTTGCAGGGCGGCGAGCACCAATTGTTGATTGCGGCCGCCGCGTCCGCGTAGATGGCCGGGCACAAGTTTGACGGTGGGCTCACCACCCGATACCAGGCAATCGGGCCCCGCTTCGAACCGGAGCCGCAGCGCCTGGTCGGCCAATTCGACTCCGATCTTTTCCGCATCGGGCTCGAGTTGCCTCGCCGCGATCATGGCATGCGAGTACCCGCGGGCCACGGCTTCGACTCCGGCGCCATCCACTGCCACGGCATTGTTGCCCAGGATATGGTGCACGACGTGCGGCGTTTTCGCAGGCCGGATCGAGCCGCCTTTGGTTGCCCGATCCCGTTCTCGATCCAGCACCGAAAAGACGCTATCCGGTACGGCACCTTCCGCGTGGAACTGCTCCAGGATTGCTCGAGCTCGCTCCGGCGTGGAGGAGTCTTCGAGTACGGTGGGACCGGACGCGATGATATCGAGCGGGTCGCCCAGCACATCCGAGATGACGAGTGTCACGAGTTGGCTGCTGCGGCAGGCGCGAGCCAAGCCGCCGCCCTTGATGCGGCTCAGCTGCTTGCGCACCGTGTTCAGTTGCTCAATGTTTGCCCCGGCACTGCTGAGAAAACGCGTCACCGCTTGTTTATCAGCGAGCGAGATTCCTTCCACCGGTGCGGGCAACAGCGCAGATCCGCCGCCGGAAAGCAGCACGATGCACAGATCGTCCGCAGCCAGTTGGCTTACCATCTCCAGGATGCGGGCGGTACCTTCGACCCCGGCTTCCGTGGGCTCGTTCAATCCTGCAGGTCGCGCCGCATGCAACCGAATGGTCTGCAGTCGGCGCACACAGTCCTCCGGCACATTCACCCAGCCGCGAACTTGCTTCTGCTGCAGCAGCGCATCACCCAACGCTTGCTCCAATCCCTCCGCCATGCCGGCTCCCGCCTTGCCGGCTCCTACCACCAGGATGCGACCGATTCGCCGCAAGTCGAAATGCGAGTCGGCGATCCAGAAATCTTGGCCGTCAACCCGCACCGCTTCGCGCACCAATCGATCGGCACGTACCGCATCAACACCCGCCTGCCAGATTGCCAGAGCGTCCTCGATTAACTGTTCGTCGGATCGTTGGGGAGAAACAGGGTTTGCCATTCGCTTGCTTTTCCTTCTTTCTGCTTCGCGCCGGGCCGAATCCCGTGCGGGTGCTAGACCGCCTTGCGAATCCGCACGGCATCGAGCCATTGGCCCTGGTGTTGCATGCTGATCGCGGCGAGGCCATTCGGACCGTCGCCACACGCGGCGATTCCCACCAGATAGGATTTGCCACCCCAATCGACCTTGCCTGCGACACCGCACCAGGGCGTTCCGCGACCGCGATCCCCGGGCAGTCCAAGGTGATGGAAAAACAACTGCGCGAATCCTTGCGTGCTGAGTTGCGCGGGCCAGAAGCGCACAAGCGGCGTGTCGCGTTCAACCATGGCACTCAGACCCGGCACCAGGCACTCCCAGACCATCGGCAAAAGTTCGGCGGGAGGGATCTGGCCCTGTCTGCCCACCGGGGCCAGAACCACGACCGCAAGACGCACAGGAGTTCCGTAAATCTCCAGTCGCGGAAACGTGTCTCCCGGACCGGCACCGGGCAGGGAGGCGATGCCAATTTCCTTCAGGGCGGGATCCTGCGTCTCCGCAGGAGCGCGACGCCGCCATCGTCCCAGCACCAAGGAGACGATCACCGCCAGAACCAGTCCAACGGCGACGGCAACAGCGGCAGTCAGAATCCAGTGGTCGGAATCCAGCCACGGCCCGTCGAACCACGACTCAGGGAATTGCCGATCCGGCGACGCCATCCGGGGCGCTTCTTGGACGGGGTTCGAATCACCGTTTCCTGGGAAAAACATGCAAGTAGCGTAGCGGAGAATTTGCCGAGCCGGCAAGCGTTGGCTTGAAAACCTCAACCGCTTTCGGAAGAATTCATCCGTGGCGCCGGCTGAACGCTGGCGTGGTGCTCGGCCGCCACCTCGGTACGAAATGAGGAAAACATGGCTCCCTGGATTTGGTCGCTCATTCTGCTCGGGATCGGGCTGTTGATCATCGGCATCGAAATGTTCGTTCCCTCCGGGGGACTGCTTGGGATCCTTTCCGGCCTTTGCATTCTGGGCGCCATCATTGTCGGTTTCACAGCGAGCCTGAAGTTCGGCCTCTTGATGCTGATCATGGTTTCCGTGTTGCTGCCCGTGGTCTTTGTCCTGGCGGTCCGCTACTGGCCGTCGACACCAATCGGTCGGCTGATCATGATTCGACCGCCTACGAGCGACGAGGTGCTGCCGGACGCAGAGGCACGACGCAATCTGCAGCGGCTGATTGGAAAATGGGGCATCGCCAAGTGTCAGATGCTGCCCGGCGGGGTCGTGACCGTGGAAGGCCGCAGCTACGACGCCATTACCGACGGGACCCCGGTCGATCCCGGACAGAAGGTGCAGGTCATCGCGGTGCGCATGAATCGATTGGAAGTGCGACTGGATGATCGTCCGGAGGATCCGCAGGCGATCTCCGAGCCCCGATCTGCGGCGCCGGCGGGAGCCCCATTGATGGCCGATGCGTCGACCTCGGTGCCCGCAGCGGAGACTCCGTCCGAGCGGGTTGCCAAGCGGGAGACTTTGGA
>JBJOLO010000202.1:0-2843 GCA_046045565.1 Planctomycetota bacterium
AATCCGTGTTCAAGCGAGGATGCTGACGTGCAGCTTGAGTTTCTTCGCGAGGCTATTCGCTTGTCATTTGAAAAAATGCAGGCAAACGAAGGAGGTCCCTTCGGGGCCGTCATTGTTCGCGATGGCGAGATCGTCGGCAGGGGCTGGAACAGGGTCACTTCGACGAATGATCCGACGGCGCATGCAGAGGTAGTCGCGATCCGAGACGCCTGTTCCGGTTTAGGGACATTTTCCTTGGACGGGTGCGAGATCTACTCGAGTTGCGAGCCATGTCCACTCTGTCTCGCCGCAATATATTGGGCTCGCATCAACCGCATCTATTTCGCCGCGACATGCGACGATGCCGCCGCGGCCGGATTCGATGACCGAAGTTTCTACGAGGAAATGCGGAGACCGAGCGCAAACCGGTCAATCCCCGCGCAACAAGCTCTGCGAGAGGAAGCCTTATTGGCGCTGAACGCCTGGCTAAATAAACCGGATCGAGTGCATTACTAGGCAAGAAGCCTGGAACGCGAACGGTTCAAGGGGCAATCGAGTTGAAATTGCACGAGGCGGTCATCGAGTCGAGGGCTCGATGCTAAGTGCCATCAAGTGAGTTTTAACCAAGCCGAACCGGTCTTTCGGCCACCCATACCGTTAGACACCCGGTCTTGAACGCCCTATCGCGTGACTCTTTCGACTGGCATGCGAGCGTTCGTCTGGACGGCGGAGCTGCTCCCCGAAATTCGAGGTCCCTCGAATGGAATGGCTGGCGATGAGCCGTCCGGCATATGCGGCTTGGAGTCAACCGACGAACTGATTCCGCTTCCCGCTCGTGCCGACCCTGGTGTAAAGGGAACAGAGTTCGCTGGAAACGGCCGAACTCCATGTCGGAAAATACCCCAATCGGGCACGAAACGAGCCGCACAGCCTTCGAGCGGCAACATGCCGAGACCCATTACCAGCAGTAGTATTCGGAGCACAAATGCTCCTGATTTCGTCGATGGCCCGGTAGTCAATGCACGCCCTCTCGCTAGCAGCACATGGGGATTACCCACTCTGCTTTATCGACAACACGAACGCAGCACGCAAACATTTCATTCTTGAAATCACCGCGACTCGCACGCTAGCAAAGCATCCCGTGATTGATTCACCTAATACGGTTCCCGAGCGCATCCCCGATCGTTGTTGCCGATCGAGTCGAGTCCTTCGCACAAACGTTATTTCATGGCACTGCGCGAGATCGACTCTTGCTATACCTTGCTACCGCAGCAGAACCTTGCTAGCGCAGCAAATTACGTTTGTATGCCAGGAGTTCCACTGAGAAACGCCTCCGCCAAAGGGTTCTCGCCGCGGAACAACCTTCGTCCGATTTTTGCAGCAAACGCAATGACTCGGTCGATGTGGCCCGCGACGCGTCCAAACCACTGATCAAAATTCTCGACAAGCTCAACCCAACTCTCCGATCGTATCCGCAGTCGCTCAAGAATCGGAGCGAGGTCAGCGGGAATCGCTCCCGCTTTGTCGGTGCGAATCGCTCGTCCTGTCCAATCAAGCAGCTCGAGATAGCGATTAAGTGAAAGGGGGATCAACCCTTTGTCCGACGCACGACGCCCTGTTTGCGATTTGCAAGTACTGCTCGCCGATGCCGCAGCACGCTCATCGAGCGTCAGCTCCGCCATCCAACCATCGGGGCTTACCTGCTCAAACACTTCAACAGCATCCGCTGCCTGTGCGACACTCCGACCTTGCCGGGCCTGAATTCGATCGTAGGCCGAGGTGTGAGCCGATGCTTCGGGAGTCAAGGTCTCACCGGCCCGTATCTGATTGAGGTCGATGTAGATCCCGCAAATGATGATGGCGGTCTCGTCTAACAACCGCCGACAGCGAAATCGGCCGTCCCAAAAAGCGCCGCTGACGGCATCTTCTTTGTTTGCCCGACGAGCAACATTCTCGCGGACTGATTTCATGAACCATGACGGGCTCGCTAATCGTGCACGGTACTTGGCAACCGTTTTCGGCTCGCGCATGCGGATGCGGATCTCATTCGGCTCCGGAGTTTCTATTTCACCTGTCAAACTGTGAGTACGCTTGTCAATCGTCAGCATGCGTCTGACGACTTCCTCGTCGGACCAAGTCGCCACAATATCGGGACGGTTACGAATAACCATATGCAAATGATTGGCCATCTCGGTGTGAAAACCGATTTCGATCGCGAACAATGCGGCAAAGTCGGCTTCCGTCTCTCGGATCCAATCACGGCGATACTCATAATTCTTACCGGTTACCGAGTCGACTCCACAGAGCCAAGCTCGACGCACACATCGTCCATAAACGTGATAGGTACCAACTTCATTTTCATCAACAATTTCGCGACGCGCACAACTGGGCATAGCAGATCCTCCCAAGTGAAGTACTTGAACCGTGACACATTGGGGGGAGCGAGAATCCGTGAGCCGGTTTCGCCATCGTCGACAGCGAAAACTTCACGGCAACGCTTCAGAGCCGATTAGGGGGAGAGCCGGCAACAATGCCGCTCTGCAGCGTTATTCGAACTATACGCAACCCGCTTCCATTTTCAAGGAGCGTCTTTTCAGGGTCCGAGGTCATCGCCGGACCGGGCGAAGACGCGGTGCCCTCCCTTGCGCCGAAACACCGCAGAAGAAAGTACCGAGATGGGTGTCTGCGAGATGTGCGAGATGCAGTGCGCGACCGGATGGGTGTCTGCGAGATGCGCTACGCAACCCGCTTCCATTTTCAAGGAGCGTCTTTTCAGGGTCCGAGGTCATCGCCGGACCGGGCGAAGACGCGGTGCCCTCCCTTGCGCCGAAACACCGCAGGAGAAAGTACCGAGATGGGTGTCT
>JBJOLO010000654.1:0-3219 GCA_046045565.1 Planctomycetota bacterium
GGTGGGTGGCAGCGGGCCGTCGCATTCCGACAGGCCCGCGTCGCCTGAACATGGTCGCCAGATCTCATTCTTTATGAAATCAGCGGACGAATCAACTTTCCGCCGTCCACAATTTCGATAGGACGATTGCCCGGAGCCATCAACTCCTTGTCGGCAACGATGCCCAATTGGTGATAAACGGTCGTGGCAAGGTCGCCCGGCTCGACCGGATCCTGCTCCGGTTCCGACGCCGTCGCGTTGGACGATCCGTAAATCATGCCGCCCTTGATTCCGCCACCGGCCAGCATCACGCTGAACACTTTCGGCCAGTGGTCGCGACCGGCGGTGCCATTGATCTTCGGCGTACGTCCGAACTCGCTGGAAACCATGATCAAAGTGGTTTTCAGCAAACCCTGTCGGTCCAGGTCGGTAATCAAAGCCGTCAACGCCTGATCGAGTGCAGGCATTTGACCCTTCATGCCTGCAGTGATCTGGTTGTGCATGTCCCAACCACCGTAGGTCAGCGAAACAAAGCGCACACCGGCAGCCACCAGACGACGCGCCATCAACAGGCGCTGTCCGGCCGTGTTGCGACCGTATTCGTCGCGCACATTGGCCGGTTCGGCATCAATGTTGAACGCCTCGCGAGCGGCCGGCGAACTGATCAAGCTGTACGCCCGCTCGTAGAAGGTATTCATCGCCGAAATGTTGTCGGACTTGTCGCGCTGAGCGAAATAATCGTTCACCGCTTCCAACGCGTTGCGACGACGGGCAAAACGCTTGTCGTCCACGCCGTTCGGCAAGTTCAAATCAAGAACCTTGAAGCCGCCTGCCGCCGGATCGGAGCCGAGGCTGAACGGCGCAAATGAAGAACTTAAGTAGCCGCTTCCCGCGAACTCATTGGGAACACCTGGCACGCAGACGTACGGAGGCAAATTGTTGCGCGGACCATATTCGTGGCTCACCACGCTGCCCATGCTCGGGAAGATCAACGCAGGACTCGGCCGATAACCGGTAAACATGTTGTGCGTTCCGCGCTCGTGCGCCGCTTCGCCGTGCGTCATCGAGCGGATCACCGCGATTTTGTCGGCCACCGTTGCCAATTTCGGCAACGTTTCGCTGAAGTCCTCGCCGGTGTTCGTCTTCAGCGTTTTCATTTCGCCGCGATATTCGATCGGCGAGTACGGCTTCGGGTCAAACGATTCCTGATGAGCCATGCCACCGGGCAGGAACACATGAATGACGCTTTGCGCCTTCGCTTCCAGGAAATCGTAGTGCTTCTGATCGGCTCGCGCCTGTCGCATTTGCAGGAAGTCGGCCAGTGTCAGTCCGAGACCTCCAATGGCTCCCACCGTCAGGAAGTTTCGACGCCCCAGAAAGTTGCCCGTGCACTTCATCGAAGAATCTCCGTTTGAATGTTCGATACGCTACGATCCAACGCACCCTCTTGCGATCGGGTACGCGACAAAAGCTCGATCGGTTGGAACACAATTCGGGTTGGCGTCGTCTGCTTCGCCTCAGCGCCCTTGAACCCATCAGGGAACCGAGACCGACAACATACTACACCCGTAGGCGGGAATCACAGCCACCCCTGCGCCGACAAATCCACCTTCGCTCGACAACCGCTCTTGGCAAAACGCGCTACGTGAACGGGTCGTCAAAAATGCTTGGTCGGAAACAGCCCTGTCAGACCTGTCTCTGTCGAGACCCTCGCATGTCTATCGGTCGGACTACGGGTCGGAAACGCAAAAGTCACCGTTGATGCATGCGATGATAACTGCGGGGACCGTGCGCTGTCAATTATCAGGGTTATTCCCGTCACGCCAGGCGCCCTGCGTCGTCGACACGCCCCCCTCTTTTGGCTAACAGACCGACAGGTAGTCATCCAAGGCAGACTGCCGATTCATGTCGGGGAAGATTTGACGATTTCGATGCTCGGTGGCAGAACAGCGAGCGTTGCCCAGCCCCGAGCGATTTAGCCCCGAGCGATTTGGTTTGCAGGTAACGGGTTTTCGGCTCAGAGGGCCCTAAAACGAAATTGGCCGAGCCATACCCGGCTCGGCCAATTTCAGTCGTTTTTCAGTCGTTTTTCAGTCGTTTGCTTCGGTCGGCTTTTCGTCTGCTAGTGATCCGCAGTCCCCACTCACGTCGCAGCCATCGCCGCGAGGCACGCGGCGACGCCAACTGATGTCGGGACGTGCTGGCTAACTGGCCGGCTCACTGGCCGGCTCACTGGCCGGCTAACTGGCCAGGGCTCGACCTTGGATCGGACCTCGCAGCGCTTCCAAGTCCGACAACCGGATTTCGACCTCTTGGAAACGCCCTGCTGCAACACCGTCGCCAGCCGCGGATCGGCTCGAAACAGCCTTTTCCACTCCGGTATCGGTGCCGCTCACACCAACGGTCTCATTGTGGGCTTCGAGTTCTTCGCGGAGCACAAGCACGTCGGGCGGGGCTTCAATCCCCAACCGCACCTTATCTCCCGAAACTCGCACGACCGTTACGACGATCGAGTTACCTAATCGAATGCGTTCGCTTTCCTTGCGAGACAAAACCAGCATATTGTCAACCTCCATGTAGTAGTCGTGTTGTTGTTTGCACCGCAGCTTGCTCACGGTCCAGAACAGGGTTCCCAAGGCGGTTCTGATCAGGTCCGGCAAGTACGTGCTTATTTGTTTAGATGTGAATGAATGTACACCAACCTCTACCGCTCTGTCAAGCGCCGATCGCTCAGGCTATCGACGTGCGGAGTCGACCCGATCTAACGGGCGGCAACTCCCGCGGTTAACGCCAGTTCCGGGGCGACGGTCAGCGTGGTCCGCTGCAACCGTTCGCCGGCCGAGCCGTAAAACAGGATGGTGTTTTTTTCCGTCTCCCAGATCGCCGTCAGTTTCACGCTGCGCGGTCCGTGGATGCAGAAGAAAATACCGCAAGGCCGGTCGCCGCGAACCAGAATCCTTTCCGTCATCTGGAACGCACCAGCCTCGAGATGATTCTGAGCACAAATCCTTTCCTGAACATAATTTCGAAGTGAATGAAGATTACTGATTGCTGTGGAATTCGCCATCATTGGTCGTGGTGGCTCCGTGAAATGAATTGAGTGTTTACTGCAAGCGTTGCAGTAACCTGGAGAATCTAGGGTAAGTATCCGGCTAGAGGTTCTATCGGCAGAACAGCGAAGATAGTTGTGGCAGGAAGAGTTTTCTAGCTAGGAAATCTGGGAAACTTCCTGAAACCACG
>JBJOLO010000265.1:0-7709 GCA_046045565.1 Planctomycetota bacterium
CTAGGCGTTCCCCAGCGAGTTCAATTCCCCAGCCCCGCCGGCCGCCCGGTGTTCATGAACGAAAAAGGTTCGCCAATCGCCGAATTGATCTAGCAATCAACCACCAATCAGACAGGCACCTAAACCTACTTAGAGCCAAACCAGGTAAGCACGTAGACAGGCACTTTGTGTCCGTCTCGCGACACGCATTACGAACCCTCACCCGGCCTGCGGCCGCCCTCTCCCTTGATTACAAGGGCGAGGGCACTTGAACGCGTGAGAATGCTGACACCAATCCGCGCCACTCAATCCGCGTCACTCAATCCCAAGAATCTCTCGCTCCCCTCGCCCCAGTATTTTCTGGGGAGAGGGGGTGGGGGGTGAGGGGCAATCCGCGTTCACTGACCAAACACTAGCCCCCAGTCAAACTCGCGCAAGCTGCTTCGATCTCCATTCGCGAAAGACCCGGTGCTCATCACGCGACACGCATTACGAACCCTCACCCGGCCTGCGGCCACCCTCTCCCTTGAGTACAAGGGCGAGGGCACCTGAACGCGTGAGGATGCTGAAACCAATCCATTTCACTCGATCCGCGTCACGCAATCCCAAGAATCTCTCGCTCCCCTCGCCCCAGTATTTTCTGGGGTGCACCCCAGACAGCCACCTCGTCAGATAGGTCGCTGGAGAGATGCTTGAAGGTCGAGGTGCCTGTCTGCAGGTTAGGCGGCGTTGGGACGGGGGCGGGCGAGTTTTAGGCGGAACAGGCCGAAGATCTCTTCGCGCGTTAAGCCGGTTGCCGGGCTGCCATCGGTGTGGGAGAGGATCGCGGCGAACAGTTCCCGCTTTTCTTCGAGCACCTGATTGATTCGCTCCTCGATCGTGCCGACTGTCAGCATCCGCGTCACGGTCACCGGGCCCGCCGCACCAATGCGATGAGCACGGTTGATCGCCTGGTCCTCCACAGCAGGATTCCACCAACGATCGAAAAGAAAAACATACCGGCAGAATTGAAGATTGAGTCCGACGCTTCCCGCACCGTAACTCATCAACAGCACGCTTTGAGTCGGATCATTGCGAAACTGATCAATGATCGCATCCCGCTGTTTGCTCGGCATCTGCCCGTGGTATTCCAGCGGATGAAACCGAGAGAGTGCCTTCGCCAATCGTTTGATGGTCACCACCCATTGCGAAAACACGATCGCCTTTTGACCGCTGGCAACTACTTCCTCCAGGTCTGCCTCCAACCGCTCAAGCTTGCAACTTGCCCCTGTGGCGGGATCAAAATTGCAAATCTGCTTCAAGCGCAGCACCAACTCGAAGACGTGCTGGATGGTGATGCCATCGCCCATCTCCGACAGCTTTAACACGCCTTCGTTTTCAGCCGCTTGATAACGCTCCCATTGCGGAGGGGACAATTCGAGTTCCGCATCGCGAAACATTTTTGGTGGCAACTCGGTCAAGACCTTATCCTTCGTGCGACGCAAAATGTAATCCCGAGCCGCTTGGCCCAACTGCTTCGGAGCCATCCCCGAATGCAAGTAGCCCGGCGCCAGGAACTCGAAAATCCCAATCAAGTCCTCATGGCTGTTTTCAACCGGCGTACCACTTAACGCCCAACTCCGACGTCGTGAAATGCCTCGCACAATTTCACTGGTCGTGCTCGAGCGATTCTTGATCCGTTGCGCCTCATCCAACACCACGAGGTCAAAGTCGACTTGCTCTAAGAGCAACTCACGATCTCGCATCAAGAGCTCGTAATTCGCGATCTTGACCGGGGTCTCGGTCTCCAACCATTGCCAATGTCGCTTCGCTTGGTCTCCCTCGATAATTGCCAGCGGCACCTCGGGAGCCCAAACAGAAAACTCGCGACGCCAATTCGTCACGAGCGGCTTCGGGCATACCAGCAACACACGAGCCAATTCTCCGGCTCGCAGCAACAAGCGAATCGACATGATCGCCTGCATCGTCTTACCCAGCCCCATCTCATCCGCCAGGATCGCTGCATACCGCGGATACAAAAAACCGATGCCTTCGAACTGGTACGGAAACGGTTCGAATGGAACGGGCACCGCTTCATCGGTCAGCAACGACTCCAGCGGCGGCTGCAACAAGTAGTAAAGCCGATCTTGAAGTTTGACCACGTCACCGGGTGGCTTAAAACGCGTGATCGATTTGCGAGGCACCGGTGGAGTGCTCGAACCCTGCTGCGACGTTTCGAGCGGCTTCCCGCCGGGCGTTGTCGGGTCGTCAGGTGAGGACTTGTTTGCGGATTTCGCACCGCCCGCATTCCATTGCGGACTTTCGGGAAATCGATAGCTATTCACTCGCAGTGTAGGCCGTCCGATGCGAATGCTTACGGCATTCGGCGAGGCAATTTCAAAAGACGATCCAGGCAGGATTGCCGGCAGACTGATGGGCTGGAAATCGAATTCGAGTTGGCCCGGCTTCGCGCCGCTGTTCCCACTTGTGCCGCTTGACGAATTCCATTGCGCTCCCGGCCATTCGCGATTCATGCTGTTGTGATCCGTGAATGGAGTTAAGCTGCCGCGGCGGCTCGGACATTCCGCTGAGCCTCCTCAATCGCTTCGTGAATCCGGCTAAACGGCTCCTGAAGATCCACCGTGACCTGCTGTGCCTGCCAACGACGCAGGATCAGGTCGCGATCACCGCTAAACGTGGACGGCACCGCGACCTCGATATTGCTGAGCGAAAAACGCACGAGCGTGGAATCCATGGATTTGCGGTCGGCTGGCAATGTCAGCACTACGGGAATCGAGCAGAATTCGCGCAGCGTTGTCGCTGCGGGGCAATCGGTGGCAATAAACATCGGCTCCAGTTGCGAACGTTTCACCAACGTCTGTCCGATTTGCTCGCCATACAGAAAGGGCTTCAAGGTCGGACCGTAAAGAATTTCCTGAGCGCGATTGGCCTTCAACGGCGCCGTGCAATGGAACTCGAGCGGTCGACCATTGGCATTCAGCACCAAATAGCCGCCAAATAGACCATGCTCGGCATGTTCCACAATGCTAAGGAACCCGATGGAATTCGCAACGGCATTGCTTTTGTCGGCCATGATTGGTCGTTCGTCCTCTCGCAATCGCACGATCGCACCATCTACAACCGCCATCACGCGAACTGGTGCTATCATCAGCTCAGCGGAAGAGACCCTTTACCCTAACGATCGTCTCACCTCGCGGGAAACTTTATGGCTTGTGACGATCAAACCGTGCGACCGCAATCTCGCCGCAGGCAGAGAACACCTTGCGGCGATTTGTCAAACTATTTTCACTTCGAACGTTACGTCCGTGACATCAACGTCACGCTGACTCGATTCGAGAATTTTTGGCGATTTTGTAAAGTTGCTCGACAATCACGCCGCCCGCAGCTTATACTGAAAACTCGCGTGAGCCCGAGGGTTATGCCTCACACCGCTCCAAGGACGACGGTGGCCAACGCGGCGATGTGATCGGGCAGAGGAAGCCACCCCGCAACCAGGCCGCTTATTCGGGAGTTGTTTAACATGTCCCGTGATCCACAGCCGTTCGATTTTGCGTCGATGTTTCGCATCGATGTTTCGCCGTCGGGCTCCACCACCAGCGAAAGCGAGGGAAACATGGCGCAGGTCTTTGTCGGCCTCATGAGACAGCTGGTTACGGGCCAAAATCGTCAAAACCAGTTGCTTGAGGAACTGGTCAATCACATGAGCGCCGCTCAAAAGCAGCGTCAGGTGGAACTTGGCCAGTGGAAAGAGGCGAATCCCGATCTTTCCCGAGCCTGCCGACGGGCGGCCGAGACGCTGAGCCGCGTGCAGACGCAGTTTCTCGACAGCCTGACCTGCGAAGTGTCCGAAAATGAAGAGGCACTCCTCGACGGGGAATTCATGCTGAATGAATTCGTCGATCGATTTGGTCCACGCCTGGCACACCTGAACGGTGTTCTGCAAGTGCTGTCGCAGTTGAGCGCCATGCAAAATACGGCCAACGCGATTCAGTAAGTGCATCGGGTACCTCCTACGATCGCGGAGCGACGTCGGTGATTTGTGACCTTGTGCGCGTGACCACTCAAGATGGCGTGCGACTCGATGGAGCGCTCATTGAGCCGCTCAGTGGCGCCTCCACCACCGGGAAGCTCGACGCCATCGTCGCCGTGCATGGCGTCGCCAGCAACTTCTACAGTTCCAACCTGTTTGAGAACCTCCTGCCGCACCTCCGCGCATTCGGCATTCCGGTGCTGCTAATCAACACGCGAGGCCACGATCTCGCGTGCTACTCTTACGCTAACAAGTCACGTCGCACGATCGGCGCCGCGTTCGAAATCGTCGATGACTGCCGAATGGATCTCGCTGCCTGGATCGACTGGCTCGCGCAACAAGGCCGTCGAAATCTACTCCTACTCGGACATAGCCTCGGCGCCATCAAAATCGTGCACGCCGCCGCCACCGATCAACGGCCGGAAGTGCGCGGAGTGCTCGCAATGTCTGCCCCAAGACTGGCAAGTTCCGCGTTCCGAAACGGCGCGGAAAGCGGACCGTACCTGGAGTCACTGTTCCGCGCCACCGAGCTCGTGAAAAAAGGCGAGCCCGAATCGCTGATGCAATCGACGTTTCCCTATCCGCTGTTGATCACCGCGGGCGGTTACCTGGACAAATACGGTCCGGGAGACCGGTATAACATCGTCGATCAGGTTCCGAAGCTGACGTGCCCGGCCTTGTTCACGTATGGCCAACTGGAACTCGAATCGGGCGCGACCGCTTTCGCCGGAATCGACCATGCGATCTTGAGTGCGAAAGGCCCTGGGCAATCGGCAACCGTCGCGGTCGTCCCCAACGCGGATCACAATTATTCGGGCCAATCCACACCGCTCGCCAGTCACATCACCACGTGGATCCGCAGTACCTTGATCGCGGACCCGCTTTCCTGACCGGCCGATCAGTCTGTAACTCGCGACGTGCCGTCAGCCATCGCATCCCTCGATGCGAGCCATGGCACTCGTTGACCAAACGCATCTTCTCGCTCGGTCCTGCCTCTTCAGCACTTGCATCACGAACGATGTTCGGCGGCCATTTCCGAGAGGATTTCGAACATGGCAGCAAGGTGTTGTTCGGCCTCTTTGAGATCCATGATTAGTGGCGGGCTGACTCGCAGCACGCGACCGGCCAGCGGTCCCAGCAAATGCACGGCAAAACCGTTACGGCTGCCGAGGTAGCACCGACGGACAACTTCGACCGCCACGTTCTCGGGACTCAACGATCCCACAGCACCGCATTCGATGCCCCACACGCATCCTTCGCCCCTCACACGGCTGATGACGCCGGTTTCTTTCAACCGGACCAAGCCGCGCTCGAGCACTCCGGCCAGTTGTTGCCCACGCGCCAGAACATCGGTGTTTTCAAACGCATCCAACGTGGCGATCACCGCAGCACAGGCCAGCGGATGCGCGCTAAAGGTATCCGACCCTTCGCCATAGTTGAGAGTGCCGAGCAGCTCGGCACTGCCCACCGACGCACTGACAGGCACGCCATTTCCAAGTCCTTTGCCCAGGCAGACGATATCCGGTTCGACGCCGTAATGCGTGAACGCATACATCGGGCCCGTCCGACCGAAGTTCGACTGGATTTCATCGAAGATGAAAACCACATCGTGCTGCCTGCAATATCGCTGCAGCAACTGCATGTATTCCGGTTGCGGATGGAACGATCCGCCGCCCCCCAGATACGGTTCGGTGATCAACGCGCAGATCCGCGATCCGTACTGATCGAAAATCTGTTTCAATTCCTGATCATAGGCAGTCAAATCGAGCGGCTTCCGCCGCAACTCCACGTCGGAACACTCTTCCGTGGGAAATCGGATGAAGTGCACGCGGGGATCACGATCCGCATCTTGCTCAGATCCCGTCACTGCATTTGCTAATCCTTTTTTACCGTGGTAGCCGCGGCGAGTCGCCAGAATCCTATCGCGACCGGGGGATCGCTTCATGGAGGCCCAGAGCGCTTTTTGAATGGCCTCGCTACCACTCGCGGCCCACAGTACCTGCTCCATGCGACCACCTCCGGGCTGTGAACGCAGGTTGGCGACGAGTCGTCGATTTGACTCCACTTCTAGCGGGGTCACCGCGTTGTACGACGTGAGCGGTGCCGCGTAGGCGAACTCGTCAGCCCCGGAAGTGACCGGCGTTTTTGCGACCGCATCGAGTTGCATCAACTCCATCACGCGATGCCACCAACCGACCGGATTATGACCGAGGTTTGCAACGAGCACTCCCGAGGTGAAGTCGGCGAGTTTTCTGCCTTCGGGCGTCCAGTGATAGGCACCCGCACTGCGGGCGATCACCGCTTGCGTCGGCGTGTAGGTACGCTGACATGCCGGCTCCGTCTCGGTCAGCCCGCGCCGCACGGCATTCGATTGATCTTCGTGAGCGAACTGAATGGGATCGATTACTCTGGCCATGATCACACCTGCGGTTGATATAAAACCTCCGGAGGTCCGCCCCCGGGAGCAAACAATACGAGTCCGCCTTCGGAACCTCCGCCGTCCGAACCATTGACGCGTACCACGCAATCCGGCACGCCGGCGGCATGTCGTGCCAGGATTGCTTCCATCGCTTCGACCGCTGCCACCACTTGTCGATCGGCCGACAGGTCGGCGTAGTTTAATTTACGCACGGATGCCAAGCGGGACGACCGGGTTCCCTCCCCGCCGAACTCGACGTACGCGACCTCCCGCGCAAACTGTTCCAGGACTTCGATGCCATACCCGCGTTGACTGCGCGCTCCATGCGGCTCGAGAAACTTCCCGTTGTAATGGTTGTTCATCGTGTTCTTGATGAGTAACGGCGTCTTGCCTTCGACCGTGCACTCCACACCGCGACGGCGGCCATGCGAATTCCAAACCCCGTTATCGAACCGGAATTGAACTTCCTGTTCCACGTAGCCCGGAAAATTATCAGGAGTAACCCAACTCGTGTGGATGTCAAATGCAGCCTCGCGGCCATCCTCGTATTCGTAGATTAATCGCAGCTGCGTCGAATCCCAAGTGTTGCCGCTTGCCGCTCCCACGATACCGCGCTGTCCGGTGCACATGACTGTTTTGAGCCGTCCACCGAAAGTAAAGTCGATTAACTTGATGTAGTGGACGGCAACATACGTTCCGGGATTACGTCCGGTGATCCATTCAGCGAACTGGCTGCCCGAAATCTGTTTGGGCTCAAGCAGAGAGCAGTAGCCGTTGTTGACGTGCCGTAATTGGCCATCGGCTACCAAGGTGCGGAGTTTCTTGTGGTCGGGATCAAAGAGTTTGTGATACACCACGCGCACCAGTCGTTCATTCTGAATCGCCAGATCCTGCAACTGATCCAGTTCGCTCAGTCGCAGCACGGAGGGCTTTTCGATCAAAACATGCCTACCCGCCCGCAACGCGGCTTCCGCGGCTTCCATGTGTCGCTGGTCAGGCGTAGCGACACAGACGAAATCGAGCGGCTCCTGCAGCATGTTCTCGACGGCCCGAGGACCGCAGAAGCTGAGAAACTCCTCGAGTCGTTCGCCGGGTGTCGGCCATGCCGACAACCCTCTCTTCGCGGCATCGCCGGATACGGTCGCCGACTGCGCGGCGGCAAGCTTGCGAAACGCCTCGGCACGCTCGCCGGTACGGCTGGCAATCGCCTTCAATACGACCTCACAGAGACCGAAACGCCGATCAGCAAGCGGCGTCTGCTGCGCATTCTCGAAGAAGGGA